>NZ_JBWKVA010000012.1:0-195605 GCF_059421425.1 Pseudomonas sp. GW821-FHT02H09 | reverse complement strand
GATAACTATATCGGGAGCAGCAGAGATACCGAGCTGCCCCCATCGCGGGCAAGCCTCGCTCCTGCAAAGACACAAACTTGCTCGCGATAACTATATCGGGAGCAGCAGAGATACCGAGCTGCCCCCATCGCGGGCAAGCCTCGCTCCTGCAAAGACACAAACAAAAACGCCCCCGATCGTGAGATCGGGGGCGTTTTTGTTAGCGGAAGAAATCAGCGATTGCGGGTCAGCAATGCTGGTTTCTCACCACGTGGACGGCTTGGCAGTTGATCGAGTTGCTCAGGTGTCGGGAAGCGATCGCTTTTCGACTCCTTGTGCATGATCTTCGGCTGGTTTGCGCGCGGGTTTTGAACGGCTGGTTCCTGGCGCGACTGCTGATCGTCACGTGCCGGGCGACGGTTACGCGGCTCTTCGCGACGGGCCTGACCGTCACGTGGAGCACCGCTACGCGGGCCGTTGCGCTTGGCTGGCGGGGTACCAGTGCTGGCGCCGCTGCCATTGCGCGGAGCGCTTGGGCGACCTTGGCCACCGCTGCGAGACGGTGCGCCGGCACCTGAGCCTGCGCCTTGCGCTGGAGCGCCTGGACGGCGGCCACGGCCCTGAGGAGCTTTCTGTTGCGGGACGTAATCGACGCGGTTACCGAAGTTATCGACATCGTCGTCCAGGAACTCGTCCGGTGCACGATCAGCGGCTGCGCGTGGAGCTGGCTGACGCTGTTCACGGGCCGGAGTGCCTTCGCGTGGCTTATGTTCGCGAGCAGGGCGTTCGGAACGGGTCTCTTTGCCACCCTTGTCCTTGCCTTTGTCTTTGCGGCCACCGCCGCCACCGCTGCCATTCGGGCCGTCACCACGTGGACCGCGCGGAGTATTGCGCGGGTTACGCACATCCGGACGTTCACGGACTTCAGGTTTCTCGGCTTCTACGGCGCTGGAGTCAAAACCCATCAGGTCGCCATCGGCGATTTTCTGCTTGGTCATGCGCTCGATGCTTTTCAGCAGTTTTTCTTCATCCGGAGCCACCAGCGAGATCGCCTCGCCCGAACGACCGGCGCGGCCAGTACGGCCAATCCGGTGTACGTAGTCTTCGTCGACGTTCGGCAGCTCGAAGTTGACCACGTGTGGCAACTGGTCGATATCCAGGCCGCGAGCGGCGATATCGGTGGCCACCAGGATGCGCACTTCGCCGGCCTTGAAATCAGCCAGGGCTTTGGTGCGGGCGTTCTGGCTCTTGTTACCGTGGATGGCAACGGCGCTCAGGCCGTGTTTGTCCAGGTACTCGGCCAGGCGGTTGGCGCCGTGCTTGGTACGGGTGAAGACCAGAACCTGTTCCCAGGCACCGGCAGTAATCAGGTGCGCCAGCAGCGAGCGCTTGTGGCTGGCGGCCAGGCGGAACACCCGTTGCTCGATGCGCTCGACCGTGGTGTTCGGTGGCGTGACTTCGATGCGCTCGGGGTTGTGCAGCAGTTTGCCAGCGAGATCGGTGATGTCTTTGGAGAAGGTCGCCGAGAACAGCAGGTTCTGGCGTTTGACCGGCAGGCGGGCAAGGACCTTTTTCACGTCATGGACGAAGCCCATGTCGAGCATCCGGTCGGCCTCGTCCAGCACGAGGATTTCCACGTGGGACAGGTCGACGCTGCCTTGGCCGGCGAGGTCGAGCAAGCGGCCCGGGCAGGCCACCAGCACGTCAACGCCACGGGACATGGCCTGGACTTGTGGGTTCATGCCGACGCCGCCGAAGATGCAGGCGCTGACGAACTTCAGGTCGCGGGCATAGACCTTGAAGCTTTCATGCACTTGAGCGGCGAGTTCGCGAGTCGGGGTCAGGACCAGTACGCGCGGTTGGCGCGGGCCGTGACGCTGGGATTTGTCCGGGTGACCGTTGGGGAACAACCGCTCCAGAATCGGAAGGGCGAAGCCGCCGGTTTTACCAGTACCTGTCTGTGCCGCGACCATCAAATCGCGACCTTGCAACACGGCGGGAATAGCCCGCTGTTGCACCGGAGTAGGCTCGGTATAGCCCGCTGCCTCGATGGCGCGGACTAAAGCCTCGGAGAGACCGAGGGAAGCAAAGGACATGAGTAATCCTGTTTTAGTTAGGGCTTGGCCCAAAGGGATAGTCTTGCCTGGCGTGAATCGCGTTTAAGAGGACGCAATCCCGTCCGGTCCTGCTTCGGTCTTGAAAGCTTATCTGAAAGCGCTCGCGCGGGCCTGGGGCTGCGCTGTAGCGGTGTCGAGATGCCTTGTACAAGGTCGAGCGTCCGGGCGTGAGCCTGGCGGGAAGGCCGGAGTATAACAGAGCAATCAGTGTGCGCTGCTTTCCTGCTGCTCAACGGTTTTTCCTGCGCTGTCTGGAGGTGTCGCTTGCTGGGTCGTTATGGCCTTGTGACCGGTGTACCGGGCGCTAAGCGCGGCGTAGGCCGGTTCACGCTTGAAGCGCTTGAGCTCTGCACCGAAGCGCTGTACCAGCAAATCCATGCCTGCATTGCGCCGCAGCGCCAGAAACTGGCTATTGCTGCTGATCATCGTGGGGTTTTCACTGATCTGGTCGCGTAAATGTAATTCATCGAGCAAGTACTGGCCAACCCGGCGATCAGTGATCAGCAAGTCGATGCGGCCGCGCACCAGTTTGCCGAAGTTGGCTTCATGGCTGGGCGCTGGTTCGCGCTTGAACAGAGTCGACTCGCTGAAATCCTGGCTGTACAAGTAGCCTGGCGACGTCCCGACAGTCAGGCCGCGCAGGTCGTCCAGGGTGCGAATGGGGTGAGGTCGGTCATTGGCGTAGAACAGTACGAACTCCACTTGCGACAGCGGCTCGCCGGGATAAAGCAGTGTGTTGTCACGTTCGTCGCTGTGAAAAATATCCAGTGCGCCGTCGGCCTGACCTTGTTCCAGCATGGCCAGGCAACGCTTCCAGGGCAGGAACTGCCACTCCACATCGATTCCCAGGCGCTGGAAGACGATGGCCGTGGTTTCGTAGTCCAGGCCACGAAACTCGCCGTTTTCCTCGTACACATAGGGAGCCCAGGGCTCGGTGACAATGCGCAGCTTCTCGCCTCGAGCGGTAAAGCTCAGGCAAGTAAAAAGAAAGAGGGTCAGTAGCTGGGCAATGACGGGCATTGCTGGAGATTACGACGAGACTTCAGCAATAGCCAGAACCGGTGTTGGAAGCTCTAGCTCAAGGGTGTCGAAGGGCCTGAAAATCAAAAGACCGCTGCCAGAGGCTGCGATCTCTTGATCTTGCTTGCGGCTGTTTTAACGTGGCAGTTTCAGGTTATTCCAGACAGCCAGGCTAGGTTCGGCCTGATTCAGGGTATAGAAGTGCAACCCTGGTGCGCCGCCTTGCAGCAAGCGTTCGCACATCTGGGTGATGACCTGCTCACCGAAAGCTTGAATGCTCTGGGTGTCGTCACCGTAGGCTTCCAGCTGCTTGCGGATCCAGCGTGGGATTTCCGCACCGCAGGCGTCGGAGAACCGTGCCAGCTTGCTGTAGTTGGTGATCGGCATGATGCCCGGCACGATCGGGATGTTCACGCCCATCTGACGCACGCGCTCGACGAAGTAGAAGTAGCTGTCGGCGTTGAAGAAGTACTGGGTGATCGCACTGTTGGCGCCAGCGTTGGCTTTGCGCACGAAATTGGTTAGATCATCTTCGAAATTGCGCGCTTGCGGGTGCATTTCCGGGTAAGCGGCGACTTCGATGTGGAAGTGGTTGCCGGTTTCTTCACGAATGAAGCTCACCAGATCATTGGCGTAGCGCAGTTCGCCACTGGCCACGCCCATACCCGAGGGCAGGTCACCGCGCAGGGCGACAATGCGGGTGATGCCCGCATTCTTGTACTGGCTCAGCAGGTTGCGCAGGTCATTCTTGCTATCGCCGACGCAGGACAAGTGCGGCGCGGCAGAGACTTTGACTTCGCTTTCGAGCTGCAGCACGGTGTTGAGCGTGCGATCACGGGTGGAACCACCAGCACCATAGGTGCAGGAGAAGAAGTCGGGGTTGTAACTGGCCAGCTGACGGGCAGTGGCGAGGAGCTTTTCATGCCCAGCATCGGTCTTGGTCGGGAAGAACTCGAAGCTGTAGCGACGGTCTTGGGACATGGGAATACCCTTGGAAACTCTGTAGGAGCGGCCGGTCGACGCTCGATTGCTCGCGATAGCGCTTTAGCTGCCTCTACATGCATAAGGAGCGGCCGCTTACTGTAGGAGCCGAGCTTGCTCGCGATAGCATCACCGTGGTGTTACTGAAACACCGCGGTGCCTGCACGCGAGCAAGCTCGGCTCCTACAGTAAGCGCTGCTCCTGCATAAGCCCGCTCCCACAGGGGTGCGGACAGCAGTGCCGATCAGTAGCGGTAAGCGTGCGGCTTGAACGGGCCTTCGACGGTAACGCCGATGTACTCAGCCTGTTGCTTGGTCAGTTGAGTGACCACGCCACCGAAACCGCGGACCATTTCCAGGGCCACTTCTTCGTCGAGTTTCTTCGGCAGTACTTCAACGGTCAGGCGCTCGGCTTTCTGGGCTGGCGACAGGTCGGCGTACTTCTGACCGAACAGGAAGATCTGCGCCAAAACCTGGTTGGCGAACGAACCGTCCATGATGCGGCTTGGGTGGCCAGTGGCGTTACCCAGGTTAACCAGACGGCCTTCGGCCAGCAGGATCAGGTAGTCGTCGTTCTGTGCGTCGAAATCGCCAGGGCCGGTACGGTGCACCTTGTGAACCTGTGGCTTCACTTCTTCCCATGCCCAGTTCTTGCGCATGAAAGCAGTGTCGATTTCGTTGTCGAAGTGACCGATGTTGCAGACAACGGCACGCTTCTTCAGGGCTTTGAGCATGTTCGAGTCGCAAACATTGACGTTACCGGTGGTGGTCACGATCAGGTCGATCTTGCCCAGCAGCGCTTTGTCGATGCTTGCTTCGGTACCGGTGTTGATACCGTCGATGAACGGCGAAACCAGTTCGAAACCGTCCATGCAGGCTTGCATGGCGCAGATCGGGTCGACTTCGGAAACTTTGACGATCATGCCTTCCTGACGCAGGGACTGCGCAGAGCCCTTGCCCACGTCACCGTAGCCGATGACCAGCGCTTGCTTGCCGGACAGCAGGTGGTCGGTGCCGCGCTTGATCGCGTCGTTCAGGCTGTGACGGCAGCCGTACTTGTTGTCGTTCTTGCTCTTGGTCACCGAGTCGTTGACGTTGATGGCCGGGATTTTCAGCTCGCCCTTGGCCAGCATGTCCAGCAGGCGGTGAACGCCGGTGGTGGTTTCTTCGGTGACGCCGTGAACGCGCTCCAGAACGGCAGGGTACTTCTTGTGCAGCAGCTCGGTCAGGTCGCCGCCGTCGTCGAGGATCATGTTGGCGTCCCATGGCTGGCCATCTTTCAGGATGGTCTGCTCCAGGCACCACTCGTACTCTTCTTCAGTCTCGCCTTTCCAGGCGAAAACCGGGATGCCGGCAGCAGCGATAGCGGCAGCGGCCTGGTCTTGAGTCGAGAAAATGTTGCAGGATGACCAGCGTACTTCGGCACCCAGGGCAACCAGGGTTTCGATCAGCACGGCAGTCTGAATGGTCATGTGGATGCAGCCGAGGATTTTTGCGCCTTTGAGCGGCTGCTCACCAACGTACTTGCGACGCAGACCCATCAGGGCCGGCATTTCCGATTCGGCGATGATGGTTTCGCGACGGCCCCAGGCGGCCAGGGACATGTCGGCGACTTTGTAGTCGTTAAAATCTGCAGGCGTAATTACAGCGCTCATCAAGAGCCTCCATTCGTAGTGTGCGAATGGGCGCCGTTGTGCGTTTAGTGTCTGTGCAGAAAGCCCTTGAAAGGAGAGCTCTGTACAAACAACGCCCCATCCGAGCCTGACAGGTCAATACCTGCTGCAGCGCCCCTCGGACAGGTGGCGGGAAAACGGTATCAAGTGAAGATGACCGTTTTGAAACGGAGGCGATTATAGCCGTGTCGGCGATTGATCCCAAGGCTTTCTGTCGGCCGATGTTCCAACGGTAATCGAGTCTATAGTCATTGCTTGATAGAGGTCGGTGCTGCGGTCTGCCATGATGGCCAGCATCAATCGGCAAGACGGTCAGGAGTGAGCATGAATTTCCACACCCGCAAATGGGTAAAACCCGAAGACCTCAACCCCAACGGTACGCTGTTCGGCGGCAGCCTGTTGCGCTGGATCGACGAAGAAGCGGCGATCTACGCCATCGTCCAGCTGGGCAACCAGCGCGTGGTCACCAAGTACATTTCGGAAATCAACTTCGTCAGCGCCTCGCGTCAGGGCGACATTATCGAGCTGGGCATCACCGCCACCGAGTTCGGTCGCACCTCGATCACCCTGACCTGCGAAGTGCGCAACAAGATCACCCGCAAAAGTATCCTCACGGTCGAGAAAATGGTTTTCGTCAACCTCGGCGAAGATGGTTTGCCGGTACCCCATGGCCAGACCGAGATCAAGTATGTGAAGGATCAGTTCAAGGAAGACGCGCCTGTCGAGTAACGTGAGGCTTCTGTAGGAGCGGCCGGTCGACGCTCGATTGCTCGCGATAGCGCGATTCGTCGCGCCAGAGATACCGTGTCGTATTCATCGCGGGCAAGCCTCGCTCCTACGCGGAAACATTGACCGCAGCCGCGCTGCGACGTTGCAGATAGATGAAGAAAAGCGCTGTGAGCACGGTAAGGCCGCCGACCAGTGCACCGGTCCAGGGCAGGTCGGCGAGGTCGGTGCCGCTGGCGACCACCAGTCCGCCGATCCAGGCGCCGGCGGCATTGCCGAGGTTGAAGGCACTTTGGTTCAGGGTCGAACCAAGATTTGGCGCTTCATGGGCCTGGTCGATGATCAGCAGTTGCAGGATCGGGCACAAGGCGAAAGCGAACACGCCCCACAGCAACAAAGTGATGGCGGCCGGGATCACCGAGTGGCTGGTCTGACTGAACGCCGCCAGGACCAACACCACAGCCAACGCCATGCCCACCAATGACGGCAGCAAGCGGCTGTCTGCCAGGCGACCGCCGAGTATGCTGCCGGCGGTCAGGCCGACGCCGAACAACAGCAACATGATGGTGATGCCGTGGGGGCTTACGCCGGTGATGTCCTGCAGGATCGGCGCAATGTAGGTGAAGACGCTGAACAGGCTGGTGGACGCCAGCACGCTCATGCCCAGTGCCAGCAGCACATTGGCTTTGCCCAGCACTTTGAACTCGCTGGCCAGATTGGCTTTGTCCATGGCGATTTCCTTTGGCAGCCAGACCCATTGGGCAATGGCCGCAATCACGCCGATCACCGAGACTGCCCAGAAGGTCGAGCGCCAACCGGCATATTGTCCCAGGGCCGTCCCCAATGGCACGCCGAGCACATTAGCCAGAGTCAGGCCGGTGAACATCATGGCAATCGCCTGAGCCCGTTTGTTCGGTGCCACCAATCCGGCGGCGACCACCGAGCCGATGCCGAAGAACGCGCCGTGGCAAAGGGCGGTGATCACCCGGGCAGCCATCAAGGTCGTGTAGTTCGGCGCCAGGGCGCAGAGGATGTTGCCGAGGATGAACATCAAGGTCATTCCCAGCAGCGTGGCTTTGCGCGGCATGTTGGCGGTGCCGATTGCCAGGATCGGTGCACCGAACACCACGCCCAGAGCGTAGCCGCTGATCAGCAGGCCAGCGTCGGGAATGCTGACGCCAAGGTCTCTGGCGACATCGGGCAGCAAACCCATGATGACGAATTCAGTAGTGCCGATGCCGAAAGCGGCAACAGCCAGTGCAAGCAAGGCGAGTGGCATGCGCAGGGTCTCTGTCTGTAGTCTTGACGCTCTGATCAGGCATACGCATGCAGGCTACCTTCTCCATTGGATTGGGCAGCTGCAAAAAATTATTGGAATAGGTATGTGCGCAACTGAGTGCGGCGTGGTCGGCCTCAGTATAAACAGCTGCCAACATATGGCGAATCAATTCTCTTGATCCAGACAAGGAGGGTGCCGTGCTTGCGACGGCTCTGGTGTTAGTGGCGGCACTGTTGCACGCGGCCTGGAATACCCTGATCAAGTTCAGTGGTGAGCGGTTGTTGGTGGTGGCCTGTATGGACAGCGTAGCGATGCTCTTGGTGGCGCTAATGCTACCTTTCGTGTCGCTTCCACCAGTCGAAATCTGGCCGTGGATCCTGGCTTCCGCGGCGTTCGAGTTGCTCTATCGCTACCTGCTGATTCAGGCCTACCGGGTTGGTGATCTGGGACTTGTCTACCCGTTGATGCGTGGGTTGTCGCCACTGGTGGTGCTGGCCTTGACGCTGATTTTCGCTGGCGAAGTGCTGACGACCCAGCAAACCCTCGGGATTTTACTGATCCCCTTCGGCATGCTCTGTCTGCTTTGGCAGGGCGGAGGCGGCGAACGTTTGCCGTGGTCGATGCTGCCGGTGGTCGCGTTGATCGGTCTGTGTATCGGTTGCTACACCTTCATCGACGGCCAGGCCTTGCGGCGCTGGTCTCGCCCGTTGGATTACCTGGTGTGGGTGACGTTGCTCAGTGCCTGGCCGTTTCCTTTGCTGGCGCTGGTGCGTAAGCGTGCGGCCTACATGTCGTTCTGGCGCGAGCAATGGCGATTGGGGTTGAGCGTCGGGTTCTGCGTGTTGTTCAGCTACGCTTTGGTGCTATGGGCCATGCAGTTGGGCTCGATTGCCGAAGCAGCGGCCCTGCGCGAGATCAGTGTGATTCTGGTGGTGCTATTTGGCATGCGCTACTTGAAAGAGCCTTTCGGCCGACCGCGGCTCCTGGCCTGTGGGCTGGTGCTGGTCGGCATGCTCGTGATGAAGTTTTAAACCGTACTTCAAAAGAACGCCAAGAAGGAAACTGCAATGACTGTCGCATTCTGGTGTGTGTTGATCGCCATTTTTCTCCCTTACCTGTGCACCTATGTTGCCAAGTTCAGTGGCGGCAAATTCGGGTTGCGGGAGAACCATGATCCGCGGGCCTTTCTCGACAACCTGGAAGGGCTCGCCAGGCGCGCACACTCCGCGCAATTGAACAGCTTCGAAGTGATCCCGGCGTTTGCCGCAGGGGTGATCATTGCGCATATCGCCGACAACGCTGAGCTGGTGACCATCGATGTGTTGGCGGTGTTGTTCATCACCAGCCGCTTGCTCTACATCATTTGCTATCTGGCGGATTGGGCGATATTGCGTTCGCTGGTATGGTTTGTGGGTATGGCGCTCATTGCCGGTTTCTTTATTGTTTCGGTGTAGAAGGACGACGCAGTTTCGTAGCAGCTGGCGTAGCCTGCGTCCGGCCGCGAAGCGGTCGTAAACCGGCGGCTGCAATCTGCCTGATAAATTGCGGTATGGCATTCTGCGACCGCTTCGCGGCCGGACGCAGCCTTCGGCAGCTGCTACGGGGTAGTTGGCGCGTCGGGCACCTTTGGCAACACCGCGCCTTTAGGCCACAGCATCCAGATCTGTCCCTGCTGTTTCATATCCCCGGCCAATTGCCCTGCCGCATCACCTGTTCCCCAGAACAGATCTGCACGGACTTCGCCGGTAATGGCGCCACCCGTGTCCTGAGCCGCAACCGGACGAACCAGTCCGGAGCCGTCAGGTCGTGTGGTTGATAACCACAACAGGCTGCCCAGCGGAATCACCTTGCGGTCCACTGCGACGCTGTAGCCAGCGGTCAACGGTACGTTGAGCGAGCCGCGCGGGCCCTCATTGCTGTCCGGGTTGCGATTGAAAAACACGTAGCTGGGGTTGCTGCCGAGCAGTTCTGGAATCCGCGTTGGATGCGTCTTGGCCCAGGCGCTGATGGCGCCCATGGTCACGTCTTCTTTTTTCAGCTCGCCCTGGTCGACCAGCCAGCGACCGATTGGCCGATACGGGTGACCATTCTGATCGGCATAACCGATGCGCAGCTGACGGCCGTCTTCCAGTTGAATGCGGCCCGAGCCCTGGATCTGCAGAAATTGTAGATTCATCGGATCGGTCAGCCAGGCAATGACTGGCGCCTTGACGCCCTTGGCATCGATGGCGGCAGCATCGTCATAGGGCTTGAGCACCCGACCTTCGAGCCGGCCACGCAGGCGCTTGCCTTTGAGTTCGGGGTAAATGCTGTCGAGCGCTACGATGATCATGTCGTCGGGCACGCCATAGACGGGTACCGTCGCTTGCGCCGTCTGGCTCAGGCTGCCTGGATACACCGGTTCGTAATAGCCGGTGATCAGGCCGTTGCCACTGCCATTGGCAGAGCGCAGGCCGTAAACGTCCAGATGTTCCTTGAGGAAACCACGAATATCGCCAGGCGTCTGCGGCACATTGGCTGCCGTCGTGCAGGTGGCGGCCCAGATCGGGTCAGCCTTGAGTCGGGTGCAGGCACTGCGCCAGGAGCCGAAGCCGGCGAGCAAATCATTATCGGAAACGGCGGGCAGTGCATCCCAGGTCGCACTGGTGTAGGTGGCGACGGCATGTGTTTTCGGCTTTGTGTTGTCGCCACCAGTGCAACCGGCAAGCAGGGCGACTATCGGTAGAGTCCAGGTCAGGCTTCGGCGCCATGCCTTGAAATTGCTATTCATTCGGTATTTCCTTTGCCGGTTGCCCAAGCGCTTGAAGCGTTCAAACAACCCGTATTGTTAATAGGGCTATTGGTCTTTGCGGATGACGCGAGGATACTGGCCGCCGTTTCCCGTGACCTGAAGCCACCATGACTCTTAAAAGACTTTCTGTTGTATTGCTGGCCTGCTTGACGCTGTCCGCCTGCGGCGGTGTCGATCCGAACTCGCCGCTGGGTCAGCGCAAGGCAATCTTCAAGCAAATGCTCAAGGCTGGTGAAGACCTGGGCGGTATGTTGCGCGGGCGCATTCCCTTCGACGGGGGGCGCTTTGCCGAAGGAGCGGTGAAACTGGACAGTTTGTCCCGCGAACCGTGGAAGCATTTTCCACAGGTCAAGGAAGAGGGTCACACCAGCGCCAAGGACAATGTCTGGCAGCAGCAGGCACGCTTTCAGGAGTTGGCCCGCACGCTGGAAGCCGCCACCGGCGAACTGGTGATCGTCAGCAAGGTTCAGCCCTACAAGGCCAGTAACCTGGGCCCGGCGGTGCAGAAAGTCGAAGATGCCTGTAGTGCGTGTCATAAGCAGTTTCGTGATCATTGATCTTTCAGCTCAATAGATAACCCTGTGGCGAGGGAACAAGCTCGCTCGCCACAAAGGCCCCTTGCCACAACTAGCACCGGCCTTGTCCAGCCTTACTTATCCAGCTCGTTCAGTGCGTCCTGCAGATCTTTGCGGGACTTGGCGAGTTTGTCTTTGAGTTTGTTGATCTTCTCGGAGTCGCCTTTTTTCATGGCTTTCTCAAGGTCGGTCTGACGGCGGCTGACTTCGTGCTTGGCATCGAGCACCTTGTTCTCCCGCTCTTTCTTTAAAGACGAGTCGGTGCAATGGGCAGTAACTTCGCTCAGGGCTTTTTCAAGACCCGCTTGCTGATCACTGTTGCCGTTGGTTTTAGCCTGGTCGATCTGGGTGCTGATGGCCTGACCTTTAGCCGCACAGCCGGTGAGCCCGAGGGTTTCTTCTGTGGCCAGCAAGGGGGTGGCCAGCAGACTGCAAACCGTGAGCAGGGCGAGCGGTGACAAAAAATTCATAAAGGCTCCGTGAAAAAAATCGCTTTCAGGTCTGCATACAGATGCGCTGTTGGAGCTCATCTACACTCATCGGGTTCAAAACTGCCGGGAGGCCACTAAAAGCCATCAATCCCGGCAGCACGTAATTCTTCACTCAAGGCCAGTACCTGCGGGTCGCGGAAAAACGCGCTCAATTGCGCGGCCCGTCCCGGGCCGATCCCGGCTTCGGTTTGCCATTGTTCGGTGCTTCTTGCTGCCAGTGCCTGCCATGGGCCTGTGAGGCGGGCATCAGCTGTCGGCGGCAGGCCCAAGGCTTTCAGCCAGCGTGCAAAAGGGCGTTGCCTGGCGTCGCGCAAACTACTGAGCAGGCGGGCGCTGCTGCGTTCGCCGAAGCCGTCAATGTTAGCAAGCTCTTGCGGGTCGAGGGTCAACCAATCGAGCAGACTGTTGATGCGCCCGGCGCTGATCAGTTTTTCCCAGGTGCCGGGGCCAATATGTTGCAACGCCAGCCCCTGCTTGCCACTGAGCCAGATCAGGCGTGCCAGGAACTGGCTCTCACATCCCGGTACAGGCTGCCAGCAACTCAGGTGATGAAAGTCCTCCGCTCGCGGTGCGACTACCGCCGGGCGCTCCGTGCTGCGCAAAACGACGCTGTCGAGGCGGGGAATGGTCAAGCCTGCCAGGCTGATCGCGACTTGATCGCCGGGACGGATGTCCAGCGCCTGCCAGCGTTGCAGTGAGCTGACACTCACGCGTTTGATCTGCCGGTCATCCAGTGTCACCGGCTTGAGTTCCAGTACCGGGGTGATTCGCCCGGTACGGCCGATCTTGAAATTGACCTTGCGCACTTCTGCCAAAGCCTGGGCAAACGGGTACTTCCAGGCGGCACTCCAATAAGGTGTTTTGGCTTGCCAGCGTTGTGCGGGTGGGCGCTGACTCTGGCGCAGCACCACGCCGTCGCTGGCAAACGGCAGGGGCGTGCGATACCAGTGTTCACGCCATTGTTCGGCGTCAGCAAAACGTGTAACCGGATGGCTGTATTGCACGCTTTGGATAAAGCCCAGCGCCTTCAAACCGGTCAGCCGTTCGGGCAGGGTGGCCGGGCCTTGCGGCCAATCCCAGACGAACAACCCGATACCATCAGCCTGGGCAGTACTGAGTTCTTTGCGCGCCATCAATCCGGCAACGGTGCTGCGGGCGTTGAGGCTGCCGGCCTTGGCTTGCACATGGTCGGTGAGGCGCCAATAGAGTTCGCCTTGAAGCTGCAGATCGACAGCTTGCGGCAGGTGCGCGGGGATGGCGTCGAGCTTGCGGGCCGAGGCTGTCCAGTCTTGCCCCTGGACACCGTCACCGCGACTGATCGCCTGCGTTAACCGGCCCTGGCGATACACCAGCGTTACTGCCACGCCATCGACTTTTGGTTGAATCCATACGTCGTTGCGGCTATTGAGCCAGGCTTCGACGGCGCGGCTGTCGGCGAGTTTCTCCAGGCCGGTATGGGGGATGGGATGGGCAATGGGCCCAATAGCGGTGCGCAAGGGACGATTCAATGGCTCGTTGGCCAGGGGGAAACACGCACGCCATTGTGTGAGTCGGGCGCGGGACTGGTCGTAAAGCTCGTCGGTGACCAGAGAGCGACCTTGTCGATGGTAGTTGTCGTCCCAGCGATCGATGTGGTGTTGCAATGCGCCGATCTCCTTCTCGGCTCGTGCCGGTGGCCAGTCGGGGCAAGTGTTCGCGTTGGCGTTCAGGTAACAGAGGACCAGCCATAAACCGGTGAACAGACGCATCGTGAGCATCCTTGCTCGGGTGGGATGCTTAAGGCTAGGTCAGCTGCGGTGATGGAGAGCGCTGGTGAGCGAGTCGGTGTCTTTCCGGGTGTGTCGGTCTGGGCACAAAAAAGCCCCGCAGGGCGAACCGTGCGGGGCTTTAGGTGTAGCGGAAGAACGATTACAAGCCGGCAGCAGCGCGCAGGGATTCGGCGCGGTCGGTGCGTTCCCAGGTGAACGTGGTGAAGGTGTCGTTGCCGACGGTCTTCACTTCCGGCGTACGACCGAAGTGGCCGTAGGCTGCGGTTTCCTGGTACATCGGGTGCAGCAGGTCGAGCATGGTGGTGATTGCGTATGGACGCAGATCGAAGCATTCACGGACCAGGTTGATGATTTTTTCATCGCTGATCTTGCCGGTGCCGAAGGTGTTCAACGAGATCGAAGTCGGCTGAGCAACGCCGATGGCGTAGGAAACCTGAATCTCGCAACGCTCGGCCAGGCCTGCAGCGACGATGTTCTTGGCCACGTAACGACCGGCGTAGGCCGCAGAGCGGTCAACCTTCGATGGATCTTTACCGGAGAATGCGCCACCACCGTGACGAGCCATGCCGCCGTAAGTGTCGACGATGATCTTGCGGCCGGTCAGGCCGCAGTCGCCAACCGGGCCACCGATGATGAAGTTGCCGGTCGGGTTGATGTGGAACTGGGTGTCTTTGTGCAGCAGCTCGGCTGGCAGCACGTGCTTGACGATCAGCTCCATCACGCCTTCGCGCAGGTCTTTGTAAGATACTTCCGGGTTGTGCTGGGTCGACAGAACGACGGCGTCGATGCCCACGACCTTGCCGTTTTCATAACGGCAGGTGACTTGGGATTTGGCGTCCGGGCGCAACCACGGCAGCAGGCCGGATTTACGGGCTTCAGCCTGGCGCTGCACCAACTGGTGAGAGAAGGTGATCGGTGCTGGCATCAGCACGTCGGTTTCGTTGCTGGCGTAGCCGAACATCAGGCCCTGGTCGCCGGCGCCCTGGTCTTCCGGCTTGCTGCGGTCAACGCCCTGGGCGATGTCTACCGACTGCTTGCCGATGATGTTCATCACGGCACAGGTCGCACCGTCGAAGCCGACGTCGGAGCTGTCGTAACCGATGTCGATAATGACGTTACGGACGATGTCTTCGAGGTCAACCCAGGCCGAAGTGGTGACTTCGCCAGCGATGATTGCTACGCCGGTTTTCACCAGAGTCTCGCACGCCACACGGGCGAACTTGTCTTCAGCAATGATGGCGTCCAGCACCGCATCAGAAATCTGGTCGGCGATTTTGTCCGGATGCCCTTCAGACACGGACTCGGAGGTGAAAAGGGAATATTCGCTCATCTCGATGGTTTCCTGAATTTACCGATGGTGAGTGTCGCCAGCCGGTCGCTGAAAGTGGCGTACCTGGATCTGGAAACCATTACGTAAGCCTACATAGAGGCTTTCCCCGGGAACGAGTCCCGCAGCGGTGGCCCAACGGGCCAAATCGTCCTGTTCAAAACCCAACCAAAGATCACCGCAGGCCTCCCTGGCCCAACTTTGATTGTGGCTACACAACTCTGTCACTAACAGGCTACCGCCTGGTTGCAGCAAGTTGGCCATGTGCTTGAGTGCCTCGGCCGGTGCCGCGAAATGGTGCAGCACCATGTTCAGCACCACGCAATCGGCCTGAAGGCTTACGCCATTCAATGCATCGGCCAATTGCAGGCTGACGTTAGTCAGGGATTCACGCTCACAGACCTGACGTGCCAGTTCGAGCATCGCCGGGCTGTTGTCCAGCGCCGTGATCTGACTGAAACGTTGCGCCAGCTCTGGCAGAAAACCGCCGTCGCCGGGCCCGACTTCAATGGCCGTGGCGCCACTGTCGAAACTCAGCTTGTCGAGCAGCGCCAGTACGCTTTCGCGGTATTGCGCCAACCCGGCGATCAAGTCCTGCTGGGCACGAAATTTTTCCGCAACCCGTGAGAAGAAGTCCTGGCTGGCCGCTGCCCGCTGCCCATGGACCTGACCGATCCGCGACCGCACATCGGCAGGCAGGGTCAGGTTGTCCACTTCATCGAGCAGGGCTGCGTGCAGCTTGCCGCCCAGCAGCTCGGTGTGGGGCAGGGCACGACGGTAGAAAATCGCGTTGCCTTCGCGGCGGCTCGCCACCAGGTCAGCCTGGGCCAGCACCTTCAAATGGTGGCTCATGCCGGATTGGCCGATGGCGAAGATCTGTGCCAGCTCCAGCACGCCGAACGAATCGTTGGCCAGCGCACGCAATACATTCAGCCGTAACGGATCGCCGCCGGCTTTGCACAGGGCAGCCAGCTCATCGGATTCGTCATGGCGAATGGAAGGTACGCGCAGGTTCATAGGGCTGGCAGTCTAGTGAGGGTGCGAAATCCTCGCAAGAGCAATATCAAAAAGTTTTGATATTGCTCGATAAATGGCACTTCAAGGGCCTGGGTTCACGCTACAAATGAACAGCGGAATGGTTTCACCAAGAGATTGGGCCTTTATCCACAGGAAAAAGTCGCTTGAGTGACTATCTGTCATTGCCCCAAGGCTGTCCGCTGGGGGAAAATGCTCGCCTTTTTTCCGTTTCGTTTTATTTAGCCCCCAGGAGATCAGCGATGCCCAGCCGTCGTGAGCGTGCCAACGCCATTCGTGCCCTCAGCATGGATGCCGTGCAAAAAGCCAACAGCGGCCATCCCGGTGCCCCTATGGGTATGGCGGATATCGCCGAAGTACTTTGGCGTGACTACCTCAAGCACAACCCGAGCAATCCATCGTTCGCCGACCGTGACCGGTTCATCCTGTCCAACGGCCACGGCTCGATGTTGATCTACTCGTTGCTGCACCTGACCGGCTATGACCTGTCGATCGATGACCTGAAAAACTTCCGCCAGCTGCACAGCCGCACCCCGGGTCACCCGGAATATGGCTATACCCCAGGCGTTGAAACCACCACCGGCCCGCTGGGCCAGGGTCTGGCCAACGCTGTCGGTTTCGCCTTGGCGGAAAAAGTCCTGGCGGCGCAGTTCAACCGTCCAGGCCACAACGTTGTCGACCACCACACCTACGTGTTCCTGGGTGATGGCTGCATGATGGAAGGCATTTCCCATGAAGTCTGCTCCCTGGCCGGTACTCTGGGCCTGGGCAAACTGATCGCCTTCTACGATGACAACGGCATCTCCATCGACGGCGAAGTTGAAGGCTGGTTCACTGACGACACCCCTAAGCGTTTCGAAGCCTATAACTGGCAAGTGATCCGCAATGTCGATGGCCACGACCCGGACGAAATCAAGACTGCGATCGAAACCGCACGCAAAAGCGAGCAACCGACGCTGATCTGCTGCAAGACCACCATCGGCTTCGGCTCGCCGAACAAGCAAGGCAAGGAAGACTGCCACGGCGCACCACTGGGGGCCGATGAAATCGCTCTGACCCGCGCTGCCCTGAAGTGGAACTACGAGCCGTTCGAAATCCCGGCCGACATCTACGCCGAGTGGGACGCCAAAGAAGCCGGTCGTGCTGCCGAAGCCGAGTGGGACCAGCGTTTTGCTGCTTACTCTGCAGACTTCCCGGAGTTGGCCAACGAACTGATCCGTCGCCTGAGTGGCGAGCTGCCAGAGGACTTCTCCGAGAAAGCTGCGGCCTACATCGCTGAAGTGGCGGCCAAAGGCGAAACCATCGCCAGCCGTAAAGCCAGCCAGAATGCCTTGAATGCTTATGGTCCAATGCTGCCGGAACTGCTGGGTGGCTCCGCTGACCTGGCCGGTTCCAACCTGACCCTGTGGAAAGGCTGCAAAGGCGTCAGCGCTGAAGACGCCAGCGGCAACTACATGTATTACGGCGTTCGCGAGTTCGGCATGAGCGCGATCATGAACGGCGTGACGCTGCACGGCGGTCTGGTGCCTTACGGCGCGACCTTCCTGATGTTCATGGAATACGCCCGCAACGCAGTGCGCATGTCGGCGCTGATGAAGCAACGCGTAATCTACGTCTACACCCACGACTCCATCGGTCTGGGCGAAGACGGCCCGACTCACCAACCGATCGAGCAACTGTCCAGCCTGCGCTGCACGCCGAACCTCGACACCTGGCGTCCGGCCGATGCCGTTGAATCGGCCGTGGCCTGGAAATGTGCGCTGGAGCGCGACGACGGTCCGTCGGCATTGATCTTCTCGCGTCAGAACCTGCAGCACCAAACCCGTAATGCCGTGCAGATTGAGTACATCAACCGTGGTGGCTACGTGCTCAAGGACTGCGCAGGCGAGCCTGAGCTGATCCTGATCGCAACCGGTTCCGAAGTTGGTCTGGCGGTTCAAGCCTTCGACAAACTGACAGAACTTGGCCGTAAGGTGCGCGTGGTTTCCATGCCATGCACCAGCGTCTTCGATGCTCAGGATGCTGGCTACAAGCAAGCGGTTCTGCCGTTGCAGGTCAGCGCCCGTATCGCCATCGAAGCTGCTCACACGGATTACTGGTACAAGTACGTGGGCCTGGAAGGTCGCGTCATCGGCATGACCACCTACGGCGAGTCGGCGCCTGCGCCAGCCTTGTTCGAAGAGTTTGGCTTCACCCTGGAAAACATCCTGGGTCAGGCTGAAGAGCTGCTGGAAGACTAAAAAACGCGGACGCGGTAGCCACTGGCTGCCGCGATCCCCTGTAGCAGCTGCCGAAGGCTGCGTCCGGTCGCGAAGCGGTCGTAAACCTGACAGCGCGTATCTTCAATTGGAGCGCGGTGCCTGATTTTACGACCGCTACGCGGCCGGATGCAGGCTGCGCCAGCTGCTACAGGTCCGTGTTGTTTACAGAATTCGTCTGCTGCGCATTATCGAGAACCCCATGCCTCAACCGCGTCCCTACAAAGTTGCACTCAACGGCTACGGCCGGATTGGTCGTTGCGTCTTGCGTGCTTTGTTCGAGCGAGGGGCGAGCGCCGGGTTTGAAATTGTTGCGATCAATGATCTGGCTGATATGGCCAGCATCGAATACCTGACACGCTTCGACTCCACCCATGGGCGTTTTCCCGGAGAGGTGAGGGTCGACGGTGATTGTCTGCATATTAATGGCGACTGCGTGAAGGTCCTGCGCAGTGCCACCCCCGAAGGCATCGATTGGGTGTCGCTTGGCGTCGATCTGGTGCTGGAGTGCTCCGGCGCTTATCACACCCGCGCAGACGGCCAGCGTTTCCTCGACGCCGGCGCGCCGCGCGTGCTGTTTTCCCAGCCGATGGCCAGTGAAGCGGATGTCGACGCCACCATCGTCTACGGCGTCAATCAGGATTGCCTGACCGGCGATGAATTGCTGGTCTCCAACGCGTCCTGCACCACCAACTGCGGCGTGCCGCTGTTGCGTCTGCTGGATCAGGCCTTTGGTCTGGACTACGTGTCGATCACCACGATTCACTCGGCAATGAACGACCAGCCGGTGATCGACGCCTATCACCACGAAGACCTGCGCCGCACCCGTTCGGCGTTCCAGTCGGTGATCCCGGTGTCCACCGGTCTGGCGCGAGGTATCGAACGCCTGCTGCCGGAACTTGCCGGGCGAATTCAGGCCAAAGCCGTACGCGTGCCGACGGTCAACGTGTCTTGCCTCGACATCACGATGCAAACCGTGACTGACACTGACGCCACCGAGGTCAACCGGATCCTGCGCGAGGCGGCTACCAGCGGCCCGCTCAAAGGTCTTTTGGCTTACACCGAATTGCCTCACGCCAGTTGTGATTTCAACCATGACCCACATTCGGCGATCGTCGATGCCAGTCAGACCCGCGTTTCCGGCCCAAGGCTGGTGAACGTGCTGGCCTGGTTCGACAACGAATGGGGTTTTGCCAACCGAATGCTGGATGTTGCAGAACACTATCTGCACACCGCTACTCCAAAACCTGACTCTCCACTCTCTGCTTCTCAACAGCAGTAACCCAGGAAATGCGACCCATGACCGTGTTGAAGATGACCGACCTCGATCTGCAAGGTAAGCGCGTATTGATCCGCGAAGACCTCAACGTCCCAGTCAAGGACGGTGTTGTCACCAGCGATGCGCGAATCCTGGCTTCGCTGCCGACCATCAAGCTGGCCCTGGAAAAAGGCGCGGCCGTGATGGTCTGCTCGCACCTTGGCCGTCCGACCGAAGGTGAATTTTCGGCCGAGAACAGCCTCAAGCCGGTTGCTGATTACCTGAGCAAGGCCCTGGGCCGTGAAGTGCCGCTGGTGTCCGACTACCTGGGGGGCGTTGACGTCAAGGCCGGCGACATCGTGCTGTTCGAGAACGTGCGCTTCAACAAAGGCGAGAAAAAGAACGCTGACGAACTGGCCCGGCAATACGCCGCCCTGTGCGACGTGTTCGTGATGGACGCCTTCGGCACCGCTCACCGTGCCGAGGGTTCGACCCATGGCGTAGCCAAATTCGCCAAAGTCGCCGCCGCTGGCCCGTTGCTGGCGGCCGAACTGGACGCACTGGGCAAAGCCCTTGGCGCCCCGGCCCAGCCAATGGCGGCCATCGTTGCCGGTTCCAAGGTCTCGACCAAACTCGACGTGCTGAACAGCCTGAGCCAGATCTGCGATCAGCTGATCGTTGGTGGCGGCATCGCTAACACCTTCCTCGCTGCGGCCGGTCACCCGGTTGGCAAATCGCTGTACGAGCCGGATCTGCTGGACACCGCCCGTGCCATCGCTGCAAAAGTCAGCGTGCCATTGCCGGTCGACGTGGTGGTTGCCAAGGAATTCGCTGAAAGCGCCGCCGCGACCGTCAAGTTGATCGCTGACGTAGCTGCAGACGACATGATCCTGGACATCGGTCCACAAACCGCAGCGCATTTCGCTGAACTGCTGAAGTCGTCGAAAACCATTCTGTGGAACGGCCCGGTCGGCGTGTTCGAATTCGACCAGTTCGGTAATGGCACCAAAGTCCTGGCCCAGGCCATCGCCGACAGCTCGGCATTCTCCATCGCTGGCGGTGGCGACACCCTGGCAGCCATCGATAAATATGGCGTTGCCGAGCAAATCTCCTACATTTCTACCGGTGGTGGCGCATTCCTCGAATTCGTCGAAGGCAAAGTGCTGCCAGCCGTTGAAGTGCTGGAAAGCCGCGCGAAAGCGTAAAGGTTGATCTGGCCGGAAAAAGGAACATTCACATGGTCAAGACATTACCGCTATTGATCGTCGCGGGCTTGCTGGCCGGTTGTGCCAGTGCTCCGAACGCCGCCAGACCTGAACCTGCAGCAGGTGGGCCGGAAAAAGGTTGCTACCAAGCCGATTGGCAGGCCGAAACCGCTCCGGTGATCGACAAGCGCTCGGGACCGGATGGTCTGGATAAGTACGAGACTCCTGCCAAGGCCATGGAACATGGTTGCCCTTGACGGGTCAGATTCAATAACGCGCTGTGCTTGCGGCGGTGAGCCGCAAGTCGAGGAACACCGATGAGAGGCTTTATCGCCGTGGCGGTGCTGGCGTTGCTTGCAGGTTGCACCAACCTGCACTTGCTCGAGTCGCCGCAGCAGGATAGCTGGACAACCTGGAGCTGTGACAGCCAGGCGCAAGTAGTCTGGCGTTACACCGATAGCAGTCGTAAGGAAGTCGATCTACGCCTGAGCGGCAGCGACCAGGTGTATCGCCTGAAGCTTGAGCCAGGCGGCTCGGGCTCGCTGTACAGCAATGACATGCTGGCGTTTCACATAAAAGGTGAGGAAGGCCTGGTTTACTGGGTCGCCACCAACGATTTGATCGGCCGTGGCTGTAAAACACCGTAAGGCCGGATACCCGTAGCAGCTGCCGCTAGGCTGCGTTCGGCCGCGAAGCGGTCGTAGAACCAGACACCTCGGTTTGTCAGGATAATCCGGATAACCGATTTTACGACCGCTTCGCGGCCGAACGCAGGCTTCGCCAGCTGCTACGGACCGCGTGATGACTGAATTGATTGGCAGCCAGGGCTAACCCCCGATCTGCAATAACTTGAATAGCAGCCGCCGCTACGGCAGGCTTGCACGATTAACGACCCTCGACCGGGAGATACACACCCAATGGCACTTATCAGCATGCGCCAGATGCTGGACCACGCAGCCGAATACGGCTACGGCGTTCCAGCCTTCAACGTCAACAACCTTGAGCAGATGCGCGCCATCATGGAAGCCGCTGACAAGACTGACTCCCCGGTGATCGTCCAGGCTTCGGCCGGCGCCCGCAAATACGCTGGCGCGCCATTCCTGCGTCACCTGATCCTGGCCGCGATCGAAGAGTTTCCGCACATCCCGGTGTGCATGCACCAGGACCACGGTACCAGCCCTGACGTCTGCCAGCGTTCCATCCAGCTGGGCTTCAGCTCGGTCATGATGGACGGTTCCCTGGGCGAAGATGGCAAGACCCCGACCGACTATGACTACAACGTCCGTGTCACTCAACAGACCGTAGCCATGGCTCACGCCTGCGGCGTTTCGGTAGAAGGCGAGCTGGGCTGCCTGGGTTCGCTGGAAACCGGTATGGCCGGTGAAGAAGACGGCATCGGCGCGGAAGGCGTGCTGGATCACAGCCAGATGCTCACCGACCCGGAAGAAGCCGCTGACTTCGTCAAGCGTACTCAGGTCGACGCCCTGGCCATCGCCATCGGCACCAGCCACGGCGCCTACAAGTTCACCAAGCCACCTACCGGCGACGTGTTGGCCATCGACCGCATCAAGGAAATCCACAAACGCATCCCTAACACCCACCTGGTGATGCACGGTTCTTCTTCGGTTCCGCAAGAGTGGCTGGCGATCATCAACCAGTACGGCGGCGACATCAAAGAAACCTACGGCGTACCGGTTGAAGAAATCGTCGAAGGCATCAAGCACGGCGTACGCAAGGTCAACATCGACACCGACCTGCGCCTGGCATCGACTGGCGCCATGCGCCGCCTGATGGCCACCAACCCGAGCGAATTCGACCCACGTAAATTCTTCGGCGCCACCGTGACGGCGATGCGTGATGTATGTATCGCTCGTTACGAAGCCTTCGGTACTGCGGGCAATGCTTCGAAGATCAAGCCGGTCTCTCTGGAAGCGATGTTCCAGCGTTACCTCAAAGGTGAGTTGAACGCCAAGGTCAACTAAGCCTGAGCGTTTAATAGCGTTAGTAAAAAACCCGCAGAGATGCGGGTTTTTTGTGGGCGCCCGTTAGAGACGGAACCGTCGGATACGATCGAGAGCGTCAAAGCGAAGATCCAGGACAAAGAGGGAATCCCCCCGGACCAGCAACGTTTGAATTTTTCAGGAATAAAACTGGAAGATGGACGCACATTGTCGGATTACAGCATCCAGCAGGATTCGGCTCTGAATCTGGTACTTCGTTTGTAACGATGAATCAATGTTTCAAAAAAACGCAGCACTGCCGGCCGGAACACAGCTCTGGTAGGAGCGAGGCTTGCCCGCGAACGAGTCGGGCCGTGTTCGGACGAAGCGCACGCAAATCCGGCATCCGCATTCTGTCTGATGGGCCGTGATGTAAGGTTTTGCGACCGCTGCGCGGGCGATCGCGGGCAAGCCTCGCTCCTACAAGTCTTGCGGTGTCCTGCGTATGGGTTCGACATTTCATAAAATTGACGTCAGTTTAATGACTGCGTGTCATTTAACCCCGGTTTACCGGGGCAGAAGCGCTGACCGTTAGTCGGGTGCCTGAGGATTTGGTTAAATGATAGCGTGGTGACATCTACTGCTTTGTCTGATCCGGGACTAGAGTGAAGGCTCACTATTTGTCCGGTGTTCCCTCGGTTACCGGAATGACGTCCAGACAAGAGAAGCAGCATGGAATGCGCGCAGCCCAAGCCAGGTGAAGTCCGCTCAGTCCTTTTGATCGTTGATGACTATCCTGAAAACCTGATCAGCATGCGTGCGTTGTTACAGCAGCAGGACTGGTGCGTAATGACCGCCGCCTCCGGGGTCGAGGCTCTGGGCTTATTACTCGAACATGAAGTCGACCTGGTGCTGCTGGATGTGCAGATGCCCGGGATGGATGGTTTTGAAGTGGCACGCTTGATGCGCGACAGCCAGCGTACCCGCCTGACTCCAATCATTTTCCTTACCGCCAACGAGCAGTCCCGGGACGCCGTGATCAAGGGCTACGCCAACGGTGCGGTCGATTACCTGTTCAAGCCGTTCGACCCGCAGATTCTCAAACCCAAAGTCCAGGCATTGCTGGAATACCAGCGCAATCGTCTGGCCTTGCAGTGCTTGAGTCATGATCTGGAGGCGGCGAGGGCATTCAATGCCTCGGTGCTGGAAAACGCGGCTGAAGGGATTCTGGTGGTGGATGAAGGCGGAGTCATCCGCTTCGCCAACCCGGCGATCTCGCGGTTGCTCGATGCCCCGGTGACAGAGCTGCAGGGCGCGGAGTTCGTGAGTTTTCTGCAAAAACCTCATGTGCCCCGTTGGCTCGATTCGGAGCTTTATGCGGGCTACCGCCGTGGCGACACCTGGCGCTTGCACGACGCCGTGTTGCGCACGGCTCCCGGCCAGCAGGTGCCCGTGGCATTGTCGTGTGCGCCGCTGCCGTCTGAGCACAAGGCGATGGTCGTGACCGTGCTGGATATGTCGGAGGTGCGCCATCTGCATCAGCAGCTTGAATTCCAGGCGGTCACGGACCCTTTGACCGGGTTGCTCAACCGACGTGGCTTTTATCAGACCGTGGAGAACCTGCTGCTGCGCAGTGAGCGATCGGGCACCACGCCGGTGCTGCTGTATCTGGATCTTGACGGCTTCAAACGGGTCAATGATTCCCTGGGGCACGATGCCGGGGATCGGGTGCTGCGCTGGGTGTCCGAGCAATTGAAGGCGTGCTTGCGCTCCTTCGATATTCTGGCGCGCATGGGGGGCGATGAGTTCACCGCGTTTCTCGATCTGGAGTTCCCCGAACAGGCGGCGAAAATAGCGGAGAAACTCATTGAACGGGTGTCGATTTGTCAGCAAGTCGGGGGTCTGGATATGGCGCTTGGGGTAAGCATCGGAATCGCTACTTACCCGGACTGCGGCTCCAACCTCGACGGCTTGCTGCGGGCTGCGGATATCGCGATGTACGAGGCCAAGCGCGCGGGGCGCCAGCAGTATCGGTTCTACGATTACGAGATGAATGGTCGCGCGCGTTCGCGTTTGATGCTCGAAGAAAGCGTGCGCTCAGCGATTGAGAACAAGGATTTCAACCTGGTGTACCAGCCTCAGGTGGCGATATCCGACGGCCGTCTGCGCGGTTTCGAAGCCATGCTGCGCTGGCAGCACCCGAGCGTCGGTGACGTGCCGCCGGGGTTGTTCCTGCCATTGCTGGAAGAGGCACGGCTGATCAGCTGTCTGGGTAGTTGGATCTACCAGCAGAGTGCGGCTCAGCGGCGTGACTGGGGAAGCGTTTTTGCTGACGACCTGGTGCTCAGCGTGAGCCTGAGCAGTACCCAGTTTGGCATGCCCAATCTGGCGGCAGAATTGCGTCAGGTGCTCGAGCGTCATGGCTTGCGGCCACAACAGCTGGAAGTCGAAGTGACCGAGGACGCCTTGATGCAAAACCTCGATGAAGCTCGCAAGCAGCTGCGGCTATTGCGCAAGCTTGGGGTGCGGGTCGCGCTCGATGACTTTGGTATGGGCAACTGCTCTTTGGCTCATCTGCGCGACCTGGAACTTGATACCCTGAAACTCGATCGGCAGCTGATTGCCCGCTTGCTCGATTCGCCGCGCGATGCAGCGATGGCCAGCAGCGTTATCGATCTGTGCAAGCGGTTCGGTTTGCTGGTGATCGCTGAAGGTGTGCAAACCCACGAGCAGTATCAGTGGTTGCAGGCCAATGGCTGTCAGTACGCGCAAGGCTCTCTGGTGGCGCATCCGCTGATGGCCCGTGACGTTAGCCGTTTTGCACTGCCGTTTGACTGGAGCGCGCTGGAGGGCTGAATTCGCTACACTGGCGATCTTTCGTGACTGTGTTGCTGCCCCATGACTGCGCTGAAATATCTCCAGGCTTATCCCGCTGCCTTGCAAGAGCAAGTGCGTCAGCTGGTTGCGCAAGATCGGCTGGGCGACTATTTGAGCCAGCGTTATCCACACAAGCACGCGGTGCAGAGCGATAAGGCGCTGTACAGCTTTGCTCTGGCGCTCAAGCAGGAGCATCTGCGTAATGCACCGGCCATCGACAAAGTGCTGTTCGATAACCGCCTGGATTTGACCCATCGCGCCCTTGGTTTGCACACCGCCATTTCGCGGGTGCAGGGTGGCAAACTCAAGGCCAAGAAGGAGATACGCATCGCGTCATTGTTCAAGGACGCGGCACCGGAATTTCTGCGCATGATTGTGGTGCACGAACTGGCACACTTCAAAGAATCCGACCACAACAAGGCGTTCTATCAGCTCTGCGAGCACATGCTGCCGGGCTATCACCAATTGGAATTCGACCTGCGGATTTACCTGACGTACCGGGACATGCAGGGCAAGACCGTTGTGGCTTCGTAACGGTTACCGACAAGGAGTTTGTGGATGGACGTGAGCAAGACCAAGAGCAGCTTTTACCGCCGCTTGTACGTGGCTTACCTGATCGACAGCCAGCTGGCCAGCAGCGTCCCGGCGCTCATCGACGTCACCGGCATGCCCCGACGCACGGCGCAGGACACGATCGCGGCGCTCGCGGATCTGGATATCGTCTGTGAGTTCGAGCAGCAGGACGGTGCTCGCAACCATGCCGGGCGTTATCAGATCCACAGTTGGGGGGCGATTGATAAGGGCTGGATTACGCAGAATCTTGGGCAAATCAAAGCGGTGTTGGGGTATCCCTGAGCACTGATCGTTCCCACGCTGGAGCGTGGGAACGATCAGGTTCAGGATTTGCGCATCCCGATATGCGCAATACCATCTTCAAGATATTCCTCACCCGCCACGACAAACCCGTATCGCTCGTAATAGCCCTGCAAATGCGCTTGGGCCGACAAGTAGATCGGGACCTCAGGCCAGTACTTTTCAGCCTGCTTCAAGGCGTTGGCCATCAGTTCATGCCCCAGCCCTTTGCCTCGCGCGTGCGGTGCAATCACCACCCGGCCGATGACCACGTCCCCGCCTTGGGAGACCGGGTCGAGCAAACGCAAGTACGCCACTAACCGATCACCGTCCCACGCCATCAAATGGCAGGTGTCACCTTCCAGGTCCTGGCCATCGACTTCTTGATAGGCGCATTTCTGCTCGACAACAAAGACTTCCGTGCGCAATTGCAAAATGGCGTACAACTGCTCCTTGCCCAGATCGCTGTGGTGTTTGCAGACCCAATCGATTGTCATCTGTTCATCCTGTAAGAAACCTGGTTCGGATACTAAGCGTCCTGCGAGTGGATGTCTGCCGCCGGCAGAGGTCGTTTATGTGAGAAAAATCAAATTGCCATCATTCATTTTGCTCGCTCCTGTCTTCTTTGTGTAATCTGCTGGGTAGCTCTGTGCAGTGGCTCCCATGAGCTAGTGTTAGGACCGGAGTTGTGGCGGCGTACCGGCACACGGGCCTTCGAGTTTTGGCTAAAAACACGCTGGGCAGCCCGCCCGCTAAGGATGTTTTAGCATGCCGCGATTGCATCGAGCCTTTGCTTTGATTGGATTGCTCTTGCTGGGTCAGAGCGTTTACGCGGAAAAATTGCGTCTGGTAGCCGATGCCTGGCCGCCGTTTACCGATGCCACGCTGGTTAATGGCGGGTTAGCCACCGATATAGTCAGTACTGCCCTGGCGCGGGCCGGCTATGCCAGTGAATTCGAGCAAGTACCTTGGGCCAGAGCCTTGCAGGGCGTTGGCGAAGGGCGTTACGACGTGTTGGTGAATGCCTGGTTCAACGAGGCCAGGACCCATCTGGGGCAGTTTTCCAGCGGGTATCTAATCAATCGGGTGTGCTTTATCAAGCGCAAGGATGAGCCGATCGAATACGACAATTTGCAGCAATTGCATGAATATCCGATCGCTGTGGTGCGTGGTTATGCCTATTCCTCGGCCTTCGACGCAGACCCGGACTTACAGAAAGTGCCTGTGCACAACTTTTCGATGGCGGTGCGGATGCTGGCCGCCGGCCGCGTGAAGTTGACCCTGGAAGATGAATACGTCGCGCGCTACTACCTGGCCCGTGAGTCGCCCAGGGTGCGCAACGGGGTGGAGTTTGTGCCCAAGCCGTTGAGCGAGAACAGCCTGCATATTCTGGTCAGCCTGAAAAATCCCGAGCATCAACAAATCGTCGCCGGTTTCGATCGGGAGATCGCGGCGATGAAGGCTGACGGGAGTTATGACCGGTTGCTGAAGCAGCATGGGATGTAACCTGAAGCGAAGCTGTTTCTGATGATCGTTCCCACGCTCCTGCGTGGGAATGCAGCCCGTGATACTCCGCGTCACATCCGAAAACGGACGCGGAGCGTCCAGTGAGGCATTCCCACACAGAGCGTGGGAACGATCTACCCTGCTAATCCTCGCTGGTATCCTTGATCAAATGCGCCGCCAGGGTCCGCAATGGGCCGAGCTGGCGGCAAATCAGTGCCAGCTGGGTTTGCACCAGCCGCTGGCCTTCGTCGATTTCATCCGGCATCTGTTCCAGCTCATTGGCCAGCGCTTCTTCGGCATCGCTCTGAATCGCAATCGGCAGTTTGCTTGCCAACCCTTGAGCGATTTCATCGATGCTCGCCGCCAGGCTGACGCCGGCGCCGTCGATCAATTGCTCGCGCACTGGCGGCGGTAACGGGGTTTCACGGTGGGCACCGAGGCCCGACAAGTAGCTGAGCAAGGTGTGGGAGAGCACCAGAAAGCGGAACCCGACGTCGGCTTCTTTGCGAAAATGCCCCGGCTCCATCAGCATGTTGGCCAGCGTGGTCGACAGCGCCGCATCGGCGTTGTGGGCATTGCGTCGGGCCAGGCGATACGCCAGATCGTCACTTTTGCCGATGGCATATTGCTGCATGATTTGCCGCAAGTAGATGCTGTTGCAGGTCAGGGTATTGGCCAGCACTTTGTTCAAGCGTCGACCTTGCCAGTCCGGCAGGAACAGGAACACCGCAAGCCCCGCGATCAGGCTGCCGAGCAAGGTATCGAGCAGTCGTGGCAGGAATAGCCCGTAACCGTCGCCGACCTGATTGAAGCAGAACAGCACCATCAAGGTGATCGCCGCCGTGGCCAGGGTGTAACGGGTGGTGCGGTTGATAAAGAACACTATCCCGGCGGCGATGGCGAACAGCGACTGGATCAGGGGGCTTGGGAATAGATCGAACAGTGCCCAGGCCGCAGTCAAACCGATCGCCGTGCCGATGACCCGTTGACCAAGCTTGCGCCGGGTCGCGCCATAGTTCGGCTGGCAGACGAACAGTGTGGTGAGGATGATCCAATAGCCTTGGGACGGGTGAATCAAATGCACCATGCCGTAGCCAATGCTCAAGGCCAGGGGTAAACGCAGGGCATGGCGGAACAACAGCGAAGTTGGCGTCAGTTGGGTTCGCAGGCGCGTCCAGACGTCCTTGAGGTTGCGCGGCGAACGGTCCAGCAGACTGCTGTCGGTGGCGTCGGCCAGGCTGTCGGGGTTGCTCGCATCGCTGAGCAGCCGGTCGAGGGTGCTCAGGTTTGCCGCCAGCGCACGCAAAGAGCGCAGCAAGCCGCGCCAGGCCGGGTTGCTCTGGATGCGCAAGTGTTCGAGGGAGGCGTGCAGGTCGCTCAGCGCTTCGGCGAAGTTGGCGTCATACACGAACGGTTGGCGCAACTGAATCGTCTCGGCCAGTGCCCGGCAGGCTTTGCCTTGCTGGCGTAGCAGGCGCTGGCAGCGAAACAGCACGTCGCTATGGAAAAAGGCTTCGGCCAGCGCGTTGTAGGGATAGTGGGAAGAACTGGCGCGTTCGTGGATGTCCTGGGCGAGGAAGTACAGCTTCAGGTAGCGGCTGACTTTCGAGCCCGGTCGGCCATTGCCGACCCGATGCAGAATGATTTCCTTGGCGGCGTTGAGCGCTGCGACGACCCGGCCGTTTTGCTGGGCCAGTTGCAGACGCCGCGCCTCGACATCCATCTGCCGGATCGGCTCGAACAGCAACGACTTCAGCTTCAGGTAATAACCCAGCTCACGAAACAGCCGGGCGAGACTCTGTTGCACCGGCTGGTTGGAAAACAGCGCCTGCCACACCACGGATAGCAGGCCGTACCAGGCGGCACCGGCCACCAGCAGCACCGGCTCATGCCAGAAGTCGTTGACCGCGCCGCCGCGCTGGTCCACGCCAATCATGGTGTAGACCGAGAGAATCAAGGTCGCCGAAGCAATCGCACCATAACGTTCGCCCAAGGCGCCGAGCATGGTCAGGCTGAAACTGGCCAGCGCCAGAGCGCCGACAAAAATCAGCGGGTAGGGGAATAACAGTTCGACGGAAAGCGCCGCGACGCTGAAACAGACCAGGGTCACGGCCAAGGCATTCAAGCGGCCTTGCCAGCCGTCGTCGGTCTCGGCCAGGGCGCTGGCGATAATCCCCAGGAACAACGGGATCAGCAGGCCCATTTCATCCTGATACCAACACAGCGCCATCGTACCGGTCAGGGCGACGAATACCCGCACGCTGTAGCTGAATTTATCCAGCGCCCAAAGGCGCCGCAGAGACTGACGGAACGAGGTCGATGACATGAAGTGCGAAGGCCTTCCGGGGCAATGCAGCTAAATTGAGCCAGTAATGACGTCGACGCAATGGCGTCGATCACATCTGACAGCAAAATCTGTTCCGTGGGAGCAACTGTTGGATAACACCATGTAGCAGCTGCCGCAGGCTGCGTTCCAGGACGCAGTCCTGGCAAGTCAGGCGCCGCGATTTGCCTGGCACACCGCACCGTCTGGTTTTACGACTGCCGCGCAGCCGGACGCAGGCTGCGCCAGCTGCTACGCAGGAGGTCTGTGTTGATTAAACGTACTGCGCGGCGGCGTAGCCGGAGGCCCAGGCCCACTGGAAGTTGAAACCGCCGAGGTGCCCGGTGACGTCCAGTACTTCGCCGATGAAATACAGCCCTGGGCTTTTCAGCGATTCCATGGTTTTGGATGACACTTCGCGAGTGTCCACGCCGCCCAACGTTACTTCCGCGGTGCGATAACCTTCGGTGCCGGCCGGCACCAGCTTCCAGCACGCCAGCTTTTCGGCGATATCGGCCAACTCAGCGTGGGTGTACTGCTTCATTGGCTTGGAGGCGAACCATTGTTCGGCCAGCAGGTTGGCCATCTTCTTGGTAAAGATCTCGCCAAGCAGGGTTTTCAACTCGCTGTTGGGGCGTTCGGCTTGTTGCTGTTGCAGCCAGCCCGGCACGTCGTAATCGGGTAGCAGGTTGATCTCCACGGTGTCGCCCGATTGCCAGTACGAGGAAATCTGCAAAATTGCCGGGCCACTCAGGCCACGGTGGGTGAACAGGATGTTCTCGCGGAAACTCTGATCGTTGCAGCTCACCAGGCAATCCACCGAGGTACCCGACAGCTCGCCGCACAACTCTTTGAGCTGATCGGTGATGGTGAACGGCACCAGCCCTGCGCGAGTCGGCAGCAGCTCATGGCCGAATTGCCTGGCCACTTGGTAGCCAAAACCGGTAGCCCCGAGGGTTGGAATCGACAGGCCGCCGGTGGCGATCACCAGGGATTCGCAGGTCAACTGCCCCAGGGTGGTTTCCAGCAGGTACCCGCTTTCGAATTTTTCGATCTGCTGGATCGAAGTGTCCAGGTGCAGGCTGACGCCGACCTGTTCGCACTCCTCGAGCAGCATGGCGAGGATGTCGCTGGATTTGTTATCGCAGAACAACTGGCCGAGCTTCTTCTCGTGGTACGGCACGCCGTGCTTGGCCACCAACCCGATGAAATCCCATTGGGTGTAGCGGGCGAGGGCGGATTTGCAAAAGTGCGCGTTCTGCGAGAGAAAATTGTTCGGTTCGGTGTACATGTTGGTGAAATTGCAGCGCCCACCACCGGACATCAGGATTTTCTTGCCGGCCTTGTTTGCATGGTCGATCAACATCACCTTGCGCCCACGCCCGGCGGCGGTCAGTGCACACATCAAACCTGCGGCGCCAGCGCCAATGATCACGACTTCGGTAGAGCGCAAAACGAAACCCTCAACATGTTCGATCGTTCCCACGCTCTGCGTGGGAACGCCGCCTTGGACGCTCCGCGTCCGCTTTTGTGACGCGGAGCGTCACGGGATGCATTCCCACGCGGGAGCGTGGGAACGATCATGTTCTTACAAAATCCGCACGCGCAGCGACCGGCCTTTGATTTTGCCTTCGCTCAAGCGCTGCACAGCCTGCTTGGCGATTGTGCGTTCCACGGCCACGTAGGCCTGGAAGTCGAAGATCGCGATTTTGCCGACCTGGGCACCCGGGATGCCGGCATCGCCGGTCAGGGCGCCGAGGATATCGCCCGGGCGAACCTTGTCTTTACGGCCGGCGCCGATGCACAGGGTGCTCATGGCCGGCAGCAGCGGGGCGCCGCCCTGGGATTTCAGGTTGTCCAGTTGATCCCAGCTCAGTGGCGATTTCTGCAGCTGCTCGATGGCCTGGGCGCGATGGGCTTCGGACGGCGCGACCAGACTGATCGCAATGCCTTTCTCACCGGCACGGCCGGTACGGCCGACGCGGTGGATGTGGATTTCCGAGTCACGGGCCAGTTCGACGTTGACCACCATGTCCAGCGCATCGATGTCCAGACCGCGAGCGGCGACGTCGGTGGCGACCAGTACTGAAGTACTGCGGTTGGCGAACATCGCCAGCACCTGGTCACGATCGCGCTGTTCCAGGTCGCCATGCAGGCCGACGGCGGAAATGCCTTTGGCGGTCAGGTGATCAACGGTTTCCTGCACCTGCTGCTTGGTGAAGCAGAACGCCACAGTGGACTGCGGACGGAAATGCGCGAGGACTTTGACCACTGCGTCCATGCGCTCTTCCGGCGAAATCTCGAAGAAACGCTGTTCGATCTGCGTGTCGTCGTGGAACGCCTCGGCCTTCACTTGCTGCGGGTTGCGCATGAACTTCGACGCCAGCTGCTTGATGCCCACCGGGTAGGTGGCGGAGAACAGCAGGGTCTGGCGACGCTCCGGGGACTGGGCGATGATTTCTTCGATGGAATCGTAGAAACCCATGTCGAGCATGCGGTCGGCTTCGTCGAGGATCAGGGTGTTCAGGCCATGGAGCACCAGCGAACCCTTGCGCAGATGCTGCTGAATCCGGCCCGGGGTGCCGACGATGATGTGCGCGCCGTGTTCCAGCGAACCGATCTGCGGGCCGAAGGACACGCCGCCGCACAGGGTCAGGACCTTGATGTTGTCTTCGGCGCGGGCCAGGCGACGGATTTCCTTGGCGACCTGGTCGGCCAGCTCACGGGTCGGGCAGATGACCAGTGCCTGGCAGCCAAAGAAGCGCGGATTGATCGGGTTCAACAGGCCGATACCGAAGGCGGCGGTTTTGCCGCTACCGGTCTTGGCCTGGGCGATCAGGTCCATCCCCTTGAGGATCACCGGCAAGCTTTGCGCCTGGATCGGCGTCATCTGGGCATAACCGAGGGAGTCGAGGTTAGCCAGCATGGCGGCGGACAGCGGCAAAGTATTAAAAGCGGTGGCGATGGTGGTCACGGGACTGGCCTGCAAAACAAAATGTCGCGCAGTGTACCAGTCCAAAGCATTTTCCCTGCAAGTTATGGACGAAAAGTAGCCAGGTGCGGGCACCTTTTGTCAGAAACTACGGCTCGATGTGCTCTTGCGGACGGCGAATACGCCGGCCGTCTTTTGGCGACAGCTGCAAAAAGATCGCCGCAGCCAGCATTGCCATGATGCCGACGGTCACGAAGGTCAACTGGAAGGCGCCCAAAACGCTGTTCACACCGTCGTTGCCCACCTCAGCGGTAAAGCCGCCGAGCAGGGCGCCGGCACAGGCCACGCCCAGGCTCAGGGACAGCTGCGCGACCACCGACAGCAGGCTGTTGCCGCTGCTGGCGCTGGCGTCATCGAGGTCGATCAGGGTGACGGTGTTCATCGCGGTGAACTGCAACGAGTTGACTGCGCCGAGCAGCGCTAATTGAAACAGCAACAACCCGTAAGGCGTTTGTTCGCTGACCAGCCCCATGCTCGCCAGCAGTAAACCCAGCGCCAGGGTGTTGCCGGTGAGCACGATCCGATAACCCAGGCGTTCGATCAGCGGCCGGGCGATGGATTTGGCGATCATCGCCGCCGCGGCCAGCGGCAGCATGCTCATCCCGGCCTGGGACGGCGAATAACCGAGGGCGATTTGCAGCAGCAACGGCACCAGAAACGGCAGGGCGCCGCTGCCCAGACGAGCGAACAGGTTACCGAGGATGCCCACGGCAAAGGTCCGGGTCTTGAATAGCGACGGTGCAAACAAGGGGTTGTCGATGTGCCCGGCCCGCAGCCAATACGCCGCGAGGCAGGCCATGCCACCGAACAGCAGCAACATCACCCGCAAGTGCGGCAGGTGCAGTTCGCCGAGACCCTCCATGGCGATGGTGATCAGTACCATCGCCGCGCCGAAGAACAGGAAACCGAGGCCGTCGAAGCGCGTGCGCTCGCTGCCGCGCAGGTCGGGAATGAAGCGCCAGACGGCGTAGCAGCCGATCAGGCCGACCGGCAGATTAATCAGGAAAATCCAGTGCCAGGTCAGGTACTGCACCATCCAGCCGCCCATGGTCGGGCCGAGCAGCGGGCCGAGCAGGCCGGGAATGGTGATGAAACCCATAATCCGCACCAGATCAGAGCGTGGGTAAGCCCGCAGCACCACCAGCCTGCCTACCGGCAACATCAGTGCGCCGCCCAGCCCCTGCACGACCCGGGCGCCGATCAGAATGTTCAGCGAGTGGGATAACGCGCAGAGCAGCGAGCCGATGCTGAACAGAAATATCGCGCCGAAGAAAATCTTTTTGGTGCCGAAGCGGTCGGCGATCCAGCCCGAGGCGGGAATCAGCAGGGCCACGGTGAGCATGTAGGCGATGACCACGCCTTGCATGCGCAGCGGGTCCTCCGCCAGATCCCGGGCCATGGCGGGCAATGCTGTGTTGAGGATTGTTCCGTCGAGGGACTGCATGAAAAACGCGATGGCCACTACCCACGGCACCCAGCGGGCGGTTGTTGCATCAAGCGTCGGGCGGTTGGGCATGGGACCTCTTGTGAGTGTGAGTCAGTGATCGTTCCCACGCTCTGCGTGGGAATGCAGCCCGTGACGCTCCGCGTCACCGTTCAAGAGCGGACGCAGAGCGTCCATGGATACACTCCCACGCAGAGCGTGGGGGCGATCGTCACTACAGGGTCAACGTGAGTCGGCTGACCAGCGCTCCCGGCAGCAGCGCCGAGGCGGTTTGGCGCTGGCTGTAGGTACTGGCCGACAAAATCAGTTCCCGCTCGCGGGTCAGTGCTTCCAGTTGCGAGCCGAGCAAGCTGTAGGCGCTGTCGTCGAAACGCATGGTGCTGACCGGTGCCTGTATCTCGCCGTTTTCCACCCAGAAAGTGGCGAAGCGAGTCATACCGGTCAGGCGTGCGGCCGGCAGGTCCGAGTAGTTCAGGTACCAGAGGTTGCTGATGTACAGGCCAGTTCCCAGTTGCTTGAGAATGTCTTCCTGCGCCAGCGAACCCGCCGCCATGTTCAATGCACTCGGCGCTTCGCCGCTAGCGGCGCCGTTGGCGGTGAGGCCGTATTCGGCGGCACTGCGCGAGTTGACCAGTTGCGCATCAGCCTGGCCGGCATTGATCAGTGTCAGATCGCTACGTGGATAACCCTCGCCGGAAAACGCCGGGCTCAGCGAGCCTGTCACTTTCTCATCCAGAGACACCAGCGGGCTGAACGCGCAATCGCCGCCGTACAGTCGTTGCAGCGGACTGCTCTTGCTGGCGATCGAGCGGGCCGAAAAGCCGCCCCAGCAGAGCATGCCCAGAATTTCCTCAAGGGCAGCCGGCGCGAGGTAAGCACGGTACTGTCCCGGCGCCAACGTGCGCAGGGGGCGGCTCAGGTGTTGCAACTGCTCGCGGGCCTGCTGGAAGCGCTTGGCGAAACCCTCGCTGCTCCAGTCATGCCCGGCGTAGCTGGCTTTCACCGCTTGGCCGTTGGCGTGAAACAGGCTGAAGTCGAAGTTGAAACTGTTGGCCTGATGCCAGCCAAAGGCCCCGGCCGAGCTGGCGAAGCCACGGCTGACAGGACCGGCAGCATAGAAGCCGACCAGGTCGAGCCCGTCAGCGGCACGGCTGATGGCTTCAACGACCTGGGCGGTGTCCGGTAGTGGGTGGTCCTGCACATTCTGGCTCTGCCAGCCGTTGTAGTTGAGCAGCAGATACGGGTCCTGCGGCAACAGCGGCAAGGTTTCGCGCAGCTGTTGCAGGCCTTCGGCCAGGCGCTGACGGTCGACTTGCGGGTCGCCGGCGAGGGTGATGCCGAGGTTTGCATGACGACCATCGTCAATCAGCTTGAAGCTCAGGCTGGCCTGCTGCACATGCCCGGCCTGACGCACCTTGGCATGGTTGAAACGAATGAACTCCGAGGATTCGGCGTCGTAGCTCAGGGTGAATTGCTCTGGCTCGCGCAGGTTGCCCTGCAACCAACCGACCAGTGCCTGGAATTGTTGCTCCTGACTCATGGCAGTACTCATCAGGCATCCCCTCCAAACACATCAACGTTGCTGAATACGCAGGCGGGCGATGCATGGCCGACGCGGATCACCTGATTCGGCTCGCCTTTGCCGCAGTTCGGCGTGCCGAGGACCTTGAAGGTGCCGGCGTCACCGACGGCGCTGAGGTTGCGCCAGAACTGCGCGGAAATGGCACGGTAGTTGGGGTTCTTCACGACGCCCTTGAGTTCGCCGTTTTCGATCAACTGGCCCCATTCGCAGCCGAACTGGAATTTGTTGCGCGCATCGTCGATCGACCAGGAGCGGTTGGTCGACATCAGCACGCCGTGCTCGATGCCGCCGATCAGTTGCTCAAGAGGCTGATCGCCCGGCTCGATATTCAAGTTGGCCATGCGATCGATCGGCGGACGGTTCCAGCTACAGGCGCGGCTGTTGGCGACGCCGTCGAGGCCGGAGCGGTATTGCGACAGCGCGCCGCCCAGCGGACGCAGCAGCAACCCGTCACGGATCAGGAATTGTTTGCTGGCGGCCGTACCGTCGTCGTCATGGCCGTAGCTGGCGAGCTGTTCGGGAATGTCCGGGTCGAAGGTCACGTTGAGCAATTTGGAGCCGTATTGCAGGCTGCCGAAGTCGCTGGCTTTGACGAAACTGGTGCCGGCGTAATTGCGCTCGTCGCCGAGGATGCGATCCAGTTCCAGCGGGTGACCGATGGACTCGTGGATCTGCAGCATCATCTGGTCCGGCATCAACAACAGGTCGCGCGGGCCTTGCGGGGTGTTCGGCGCCAGCAGCAGTTGCAGGGCCTGGTCGGACACTGTTGGGCCGGCGCCCACCAGCCCGCAGCGGCTGATCACGTCGGCGCCGCCCTGCTGGCCGAAGTTCTCGCGGCCCAGGCTGCGGGTCTGGCTGTCGCTGCCGTCGTAGGCGGTAACCTCCAGGCTCGGGTAGACGAAACGCTGCGCCTGGCGCAATTCGGCACCCGCACTGTTGAGGTAGATCTGCTCGACATTGGTGATGCCGATGCTCACTTCCCAGTTCACCAACCGCTCGTCTTTTGGCACGGCGGCGGATTCGTCACCGAGCAATTGGTAGCAGTCACTCAGGGATGGGAAGGGGTGTTCGAAGTTCGGTGACAAGTAATCGCCGCGCTCGCTGGAAACCGGCTGTTGGCGCAGGTCGAGCAGGGCGTGGGCGGCGATCAACCGGGCTTGCTGCTCGGCCCGTTCGAGGGCGGCTTGCAGGCCGGATTGGGAAAGATCGTTGGTCGCGGCATAGGCTTCAACGCCGTTGACCCGTGCGGTCAGCATCGCGCCTTCGTCGCGGCCAAGGTGTGGGGGCTCTGCAACGTTCTTGCGCATCGACAGGTACTGGCCCGACTCACGCACGTAGCGCAGCGAAAAGAATTCAGCGCCCGTGCGCAACGCAGCGAAGCGCTGTTTGAGCTGGGGGTGGAAATCGAACATGCGGGGAACCTCCTTGTGAGTAGCGGCGACCTTGAGGGCCTCATCGCGGGCAAGCCTCGCTCCTACAAGGCCAAGATTGAATCATGGATGTGTGATCAACCACAAAACCGTAGGAGCGAGGCTTGCCCGCGATGCTTTTAGCGTTAGACCGGGCAACCCTTGGCGCGCAGGATCGCGTCGAAGCGATCCGGGTCCAGGGTGCCGGCTTCAATTGCTGCCAGTGTCGCTTTTTCGCGGGCCAGCAGGTCGTGGCAACGCACCAACAGTTCCGGCAGTTCGCTGCGCGATGCGGCCACCACACCGTCACCGTCGCCGATCATCAGGTCGCCTGGTGCGACGAGCATCCCGGCACAGGAAATCGGCACGTTGATTTCACCGCCGCCGTCGGTGCTCGGGCCACGGTGTACGCCGCCGATGGCGTAGGCCGGCAGTTCACCGGTTTGCCATTCGTCGAGGTCGCGCAGAGCACCGTTGATCACCACGCCGACGATCCCGGCTTTCAGCGCCATGGCGCGCATGATGCCGCCGAACACTGCGCGAGTCAGGTCGGCGCTGCCGTCGATCACCAGCACGTCGCCGGGGCGGGCCATCTGCATGGCTTTGAGAATCATCAGGTTGTCGCCGGGGCGCACGCGCACGGTCAGCGCGCTGCCGAGCATCGGAGCGTTACCGTGGAAGGCTTTGAGACCCAGGCCACCGACGTTGCGGCCCAGGCAATCGCTGACGGCAGCGGCGGGGATCTTGCTGAATTCCTTCAGCCATTTTGGATCGAGGGGTTCAACGTTTGGATTGATCAGGAAGCCGGTGGGCCATTTGCTCGAAGAAACGACATCAAACATGAGTATGCCTCGTGGCCAGCCAGGTGGCGGCTTTCGATGGGGGCGAGGGAGGTGAAACGTTTGCGCGATGACTAGATTAGGCCTGCGCGGGGGGTGGGATCAAGGGTGAAACGGTGTGGGCGGGTTTACGCAAACCCTGTAGCAGCTGGCGAAGCCTGCGTTCGGCTGCGCAGCAGTCGTAAAACCTGAGTCCCCGCTTCTGGATGGAACCGAGTTTACCGGGTTGCGACTGCTACGCAGCCGAACGTAGCCTTCGGCAACTGCTACGGGATTAGGCGCCAACCGTTGCGATTGGCGCCATGCCGGTTATTGCGCGGTACGGCTCACTTCACGCAGTGGCTTGCCACGTACCGGGGCGTTGCCCGCCACATAGTACTTGGCCTTGCTGCGAGGCAGAGGCTTGCGACCACGGATCTTGTCGGCGATTTTCTCGGCGATCATGATCGTTGGCGCGTTCAGGTTACCGGTGGTGATCAGCGGCATGATCGAGGCGTCGATCACGCGCAGGCCTTGCATCCCGTGGACGCGACCCTGGCCATCGACCACGGCCATCTCGTCGGTGCCCATTTTGCACGAGCAGGACGGGTGGAACGCGGTTTCGGCGTGTTCACGGATGAACTTGTCCAGTTGCTCGTCGGTTTGCACCTCGATGCCCGGGCTCAGTTCGCGACCACGGAAGGCGTCGAGTGCCGGCTGCTGCATGATTTCACGGGTCAGGCGGATGCCGTCGCGAAATTCCTGCCAGTCTTGCTCGGTGGCCATGTAGTTGAACAGGATGCTCGGGTACTGGCGCGGATCCTTGGATTTGACCTGGATGCGGCCGCGGCTTGGCGAACGCATGGAGCCCATGTGCGCCTGGAAGCCGTGCTCTTTCACACCGTTGCTGCCGTTGTAGTTAATCGCAACCGGCAGGAAGTGGTACTGAATGTTCGGCCATTCGAAGTCCGGGCGAGTACGGATAAAACCACCGGCTTCGAACTGGTTGCTGGCGCCAATACCGGTGCCGTTGAACAACCATTCGGCACCGATGGCCGGCTGGTTGTGCAGCAGCAGCGAGGGGTACAGCGAGACCGGCTGGGTGCAAGCGTACTGCAGGTAAAGCTCCAGGTGGTCTTGCAGGTTCTCGCCAACACCTGGCAGATCGTGAACGACCGGGATGTCCAGGCTTTTCAGCAATTGGGCCGGGCCGACGCCGGAGCGTTGCAGGATCTGTGGCGAAGCGATCGCGCCGCTGCACAGCAACACTTCCTTGCGTGCACGGGCTTCAACGCGCTCTTCGGCGCTGCCCACCAGGTAACGTACGCCGACGGCGCGTTTGCCCTCGAACAGAATCTTGTCGGTCAGAGCGTGGGTGACGATGTGCAGGGTCGAACGCTTTTTGGCGATGTCCAGGTAGCCGCGCGCGGTGCTGGAACGACGACCTTTAGGCGTCACGGTACGGTCCATCGGGCCGAAACCTTCCTGCTGGTAGCCATTCAGATCTTCGGTACGCGGGTAACCGGCCTGCACGCCTGCTTCAACCATCGCGTGGAACAGCGGGTTGTTGCCGGCTTTGGGCGTGGTCACGCTAACCGGGCCTTCGCCACCGTGGTAGTCGTTCGGGCCGATGTCGCGGGTTTCCGCTTTGCGGAAGTACGGCAGGCAGTCCAGGTAGGTCCAGTCTTCCAGGCCAGGGTTTTTCGCCCAGCCGTCGTAGTCCATGGCGTTACCGCGGATGTAGCACATGCCGTTGATCAGCGAAGAACCGCCCAGGCCCTTGCCGCGACCGCACTCCATCCGACGGCCATCCATGTGTGGCTCTGGGTCGGTTTCGTAGGCCCAGTTGTAGCGACGGCCTTGCAGCGGAAACGCCAGGGCCGCAGGCATTTGCGTGCGGAAGTCGTAACGGTAGTCCGGGCCGCCTGCTTCGAGCAGCAGCACGGTGACGCCTTCGTCTTCAGTCAGACGGGTCGCCAGGGTGTTACCGGCAGAGCCGGCACCAATGATGATGTAGTCGAATTCTTGGGACATTGAATGCACCCTCTTTGATGTTGGGTCAGGTGGGGCCGTTGCGAGTGCTGCGCACTCGATCGCGAGCAAGCTCGCTCCTACAGGGCCCGCGCAAAACCTGTAGGAGCGAGCTTGCTCGCGAGGCGGCCTCGCGAGCGGTGAAAGACTCGAGTCTTAGAACACCGAGTTGTATTCGCCCAGCTCGACCTGTACCGATTTGATGCGTGTGAAGTTGTTCAGCGAGCTGATGCCGTTTTCGCGGCCCACGCCCGATTGCTTGAAGCCGCCAACCGGCATTTCCGCTGCCGATTCGCCCCAGGCGTTGATCCAGCAGATACCGGCTTCCAGTTGATGAATCACGCGGTGAGCGCGGTTCAGATCTTTGGTGACCACACCGGCAGCCAGGCCGAACTCGGTGTCGTTGGCGCGGCGGATCACTTCTTCTTCGGTTTCGTAGGTGAGGATGCTCATCACCGGGCCGAAGATTTCTTCGCGGACGATGGTCATCTCGTCGGTGCAGTCGGTGAACACGGTCGGTGCCACGAACGCGCCTTTGGCGAATTCGCCGTCGGTCAGACGTTCGCCGCCGCACAGAACGCGGGCGCCTTCTTCTTTACCTTTGGCGATGTAGCCGAGCACGCTTTCCATGTGGGCGAAGCTGACCAGTGGGCCGAAGTTGGTGTTTTCGTCTTGCGGGTTGCCAACGCGAATGCGCGCAACGCGCTCAACGATTTTGGCTTCGAAAGCGGCTTTCAGGTGGCTCGGAACGAACACGCGAGTGCCGTTGGTGCAGACCTGACCGGAGCTGTAGAAGTTGGCCATCATCGCGGTGTCGGCAGCGCGATCAAGATCGGCGTCGTCGAAAATGATCAGCGGGGATTTGCCGCCCAGCTCCATGGTCACGTCTTTGAGCGAGGAGCTGGAAGCGCTGGCCATGACCTTCTTGCCGGTGTCGGTGCCGCCGGTGAAAGAGATTTTTTCAATGCGTGGGTGCTCGGTCAGCCAGGTGCCGACTTCACGGCCGCTGCCGGTCAGAACGTTGAACACGCCATCCGGCAGGCCGGCTTCGGTGTAGATCTCAGCCAGCTTCAGGGTAGTCAGGGAGGTGACTTCGCTTGGCTTGAAGATCATCGCGTTACCGGCCGCCAGGGCCGGAGCGGATTTCCACAGAGCGATCTGGATCGGATAGTTCCACGCGCCGATACCCGCGACGACGCCCAGCGGCTCGCGACGGGTGTAGACGAAAGAGGTGGTGCGCAGCGGAATCTGCTCGCCTTCGATGGCCGGGACCAGACCGGCGTAGTACTCGAGCACGTCAGCGCCGGTAACGATGTCGACGTAACGGGTTTCCGAGTACGACTTGCCGGTGTCCAGGGTTTCCAGAACGGCCAGTTCGTCGTTGCGCTCGCGGAGGATTTCAACGGCACGACGCAGGATGCGCGAACGCTGCATGGCGGTCATCGCGGCCCATACTTTCTGGCCCTTTTCGGCGGCGACAACGGCGCGCTCGACGTCAGCGAAGGTCGCACGTTGCACTTGTGCGAGAACTTCACCGGTAGCCGGGTTGATGGCTTCGAAGGTGGCGTCGCCGCTGGCGTCGGAGTAACCGCCGTCGATGTAAAGTTTTTGCAGTTCGAAACGGGCCATAGTGTCCTCGCAAGTGCATAAGTGGTTGGCGTTAACCACTGGGCGTGCCGTAAAGCCTGGGCATCGCTGGTCAGTGGCCGTTCAGGGGCCGAGCGGTTATGTGTGCTCTAGCGCTCCTGCTTAGCCAGTTGGAAATCCATGTATTCGTAAGCAATCCGTTGCGCCTGCACGGTGTCGAAAGCATCTCCCGACAGCGCGCCGCGCAACCACAAACCGTCAATCAGGGCTGCCAGGCCGCGTGCTGCGCTGCGTGCAGCGTCAATCGGCAGCACTCGGCGGAACTGGCAACACAGGTTGGAATACAGTCGGTGATCGTTGATCCGCTGCAACCTGTGCAATGACGGGTGGTGCATGCTGGTGGCCCAGAAGGCCAGCCAGGTTTTCATTGCCGGGCCATTGACCTGGCTGGCGTCGAAGTTGCCTTCGATAATCACCTGGAGATGAGCCCGTGGGCAGCTATCTTCCAGCGCCTGGCGGCGCGCGGTGACGTTCTCGCTCAGGACGCTCATCAGATACCGCATCGTGGCGGCGATCAGGCCATTCTTGTCCTGAAAATAGTGACTGATGATGCCATTCGAGACACCGGCCAAACGGGCGATCAGCGCAATGCTGGCGTCCCCCATTCCGACCTGATCGACTGCCAGCAAGGTGGCTTCGATCAACTGCTGGCGGCGTATGGGTTGCATACCGACCTTGGGCATCTTGCACATCTCCTTAGGCCTGCCAGCAGTCGACTAGTGACTACTGGTGTGGAGGCCAGTCTATTTTGTTTTGATTGAACGTTCAATCAACAAAGAATAAGATCTGCGACAAATCGTCGCTGTCTGCAGGTTTTTCCTACGTGTAGATGGCGGAAAAACGGCATCCAAAAAAGCTCGAAACCCACTCAAGACATGGCGTTAACCGCCGAGGAAGGACGTGTCGAGTGCTTGAGGTCATATGGCCAAGCATTCTTTCGCGCAAACCCCTCGCCGGTTTTCCGCGCCGTTCCTGTGGGTTCGGGCTTTTTTCGGGGTGTCTTTATATCACCCGCTGATCGGCTGCCAACTAACCGATTGGTCGGGTAACGCTTTGCCTTGTGTCCTTCTCTCGCACTGCCTGGAGCATCTGTGCAATGAGTTCTGCCTCTCTTATAAAGACCTCGCCCGAAAAGGTGACGGTCAACGGTTGGGTGTTCTACACCTCGACCGCATTGATCCTGCTGCTGACCGCCATCCTCATCGCCGCGCCGCAAGAAGCCGGGAGAGTGCTGGGGATAGCCCAGGCCTGGTTGTCGCGCAGCTTCGGCTGGTACTACATGGTGGTGATCGCCGCCTACCTGGTATTCGTCGTCGGTCTGGCGTTTTCGTCCTATGGCAAGCTCAAACTGGGCAGCAAGGACGACACCCCGGACTTCAGCTATGGCGCCTGGGCCGGGATGCTGTTCTCGTCCGGCATCGGCATCTCGCTACTCTACTTTGGTGCTTCCGAGCCTCTGGATCACTACTTCAACCCGCCGGAAGGCGTGGCCGGCAGCAACCTGGCGGCGCGTCAGGCAGTGCAGCTGACGTTCCTGCATTGGGGCCTGCATGGCTGGGCGATCTACGCGCTGGTCGGCCTGGCCGTGGCGTACTTTGCTTACCGTCATAACCAGCCACTGGCGCTGCGTTCGGCGCTGTATCCGCTGGTGGGCGAGCGTTGGGTCAAAGGCGCGGCCGGTCATGCGGTCGACGGCTTTGGCATGTTCGTGACCCTGCTGGGTCTGGTGACCAACCTGGGGATTGGCTCGCTGCAAGTGTCGTCGGGGCTTGAGAACCTGTTCGGCATGGAGCATAACAACACCAACCTGTTGATCGTAATCATCGTGATGAGCACTGTGGCGACCATCGCTGCCGTGTCTGGCGTGGAAAATGGCATCCGTCGTCTGTCCAACCTGAACATCGTGCTGTTCAGCGGTCTGCTGATTTTCGTGCTGCTGTTCGGCCCGACCCTGCACCTGCTTAACGGTTTTGTGCAGAACATCGGCGACTACCTGAACGGCGTGGTGCTGAAAACCTTCGACCTTTATGTGTACGAAGCCGACAACGCCAAATCCGAGCGCTGGTTGGGCCTGTGGACTCTGTTCTACTGGGCCTGGTGGATTTCCTGGGCCCCATTCGTAGGCATGTTCATCGCGCGTATTTCCCGCGGTCGTACCGTGCGTGAACTGGTGGCTGGCGTGCTGCTGATTCCGCTGGGTTTCACCCTGGCCTGGCTGTCGATCTTCGGTAACTCGGCTTTGGATCTGGTGATGAACCAGGGAGCGGTGGAGCTTGGGAAGACGGCGCTCGAGCAGCCGTCCATGGCGATCTACCAGCTGCTTGAGCACTACCCAGCGTCGAAAATCGTGATCGGCGTGTCGATCTTTGTCGGTTTCGTGTTGTTCCTGACCCCGGCCGACTCTGGCGCGGTGATGATGGCCAACCTGTCCTGCAAGGGCGGCAATGTCGATGAAGACGCGCCGCACTGGTTGCGGATCTTCTGGTCGGTGGTGATCACGCTGGTGACCATCGGTCTGTTGTTCGCCGGTAACTTCGAAGCCATGCAAACCATGGTGGTGCTGGCCGGTCTGCCGTTCTCGGTGGTGTTGGTGTTCTTCATGTTCGGTTTGCACAAGGCCATGCGCCAGGACGTGCAGATCGAGCAGGAGCAAGCCGAATTGGCCGCTCGCGGTCGTCGTGGTTTCAGCGAACGTTTGAGTGCGCTGGATCTGCAACCGACTCAGGCCATCGTGCAACGCTACATGGACAAGCACGTCAGTGCGGCGCTGCAAGATGCCGCCGCGCAACTGCGTAATCTGGGCCTGACGGTGCAGAGCAACCTGGGTAAATCCCGCAGCAATATTGGCCTGCGGGTGGAAATGAATGAGGGCAATCCGTTCCTTTACGAGGTCAGCCTGGAGGGTTACCTGGCGGCGCCGAGCGATTCGGTTCAGCCTGAAGGAGCAGATGTGGAGCCTGAAGTGCGCAGTCGTTACTACCGTGCCGAGGTTTACCTGCACAGCGGCAGTCAGGAATATGACTTGATGGGGTTCACTCCAGAGCAGATTACCCGTGACGTGCTCGATCAGTTTGAAAGCCATCGGCAGCTCCTGGGCCGGGTGTATAGCTAAAGCATAAGGGGCTCGGATAGAGCTCCTTTTTTGTGCTTGGTGATCGTTCCCACGCTCTGCGTGGGAATGCCGCCCTGGACGCTCTGCGTCCGTTGTTGAGTCTGACGCGGAGCGTCACCGGATGCATTCCCACGCAGAGCGTGGGAACGATCGCACAGATCGCACACACAAAAACGCCGCGAGGATCGCGGCGTTTTTATGTGTGCTGTCTTACCCCAGATTCTTCCCTAGCAACGCATGGTAGAGCTCGCTGTCGCCGAGTATTCCGACCACCTTGTGGTTGTCATGCAGAACAAGCTTGTTGCCGGTCTGGTAGCGGATCTGCAACGCTTCGCGCATACCGATGTTGAAGTCCACCAGGGTTGGTCGACGCCCCAGTCCTTCCACCGCCTGGCCAGGTATCCAGTTCTGCAGATCAAGGCTGGCGCCGTTCTGGCGTGCGCCCTTGATGGTGTTGCCTTCGGCCAGATCGAGCCAGGAGTCACCGCCTGGGTCGAGGCATACGGAACCGTTGATGCGTTTGCAGTTGTCCAGCGTGCGCATCAGGCTGCGACCGCACAGGACATTCAGCGGGTTGGTATGGGCAACGAACGTGCGAACATAGTCATCGGCCGGGTTCAGCACGATTTCTTCCGGTTTGCTGTACTGGACGATCCGACCGTCTTTCATGATCGCGATACGGCTGCCCAGCTTCAGGGCTTCATCAAGGTCGTGGCTCACGAACACGATGGTCTTGTGCAGCTTGCGTTGCAGCTCCAGCAGTTCGTCTTGCAGGCCTTGGCGGATCAGTGGATCGAGGGCCGAGAAGGGTTCGTCCATCAGGAGAATGTCGGCGTCCATCGCCAGGGCGCGGGCCAGGCCCACACGTTGTTGCATGCCGCCGGAGAGTTCATCGGGCTTCTTGTTGCGCCATTGGGTCAGGCCCACCAGCTCGATTTTTTCGTCGACCAGTTTGTTCCGTTCCTTTTCCGGACGACCCTGCATCTCGAGGCCGAAGCTGATGTTCTCGCGTACGGTCAGCCAAGGCATCAGGGCGAACTTCTGGAACACCATGGCAATGCGCTTGGTGCGCATCATCTTCAGTTCGGCCGGGGTGCAGGAGGCGATGTCGATTTGCCTGCCTTCGTGCTCGACGAACAACTGCCCGCGGCTGACGGTGTTCAAGCCGTTGATACACCGCAACAGACTCGACTTGCCAGAGCCGGAGAGGCCCATCAGCACGCAGATTTCGCCTTTTTCGATGTCCAGACTGGCTTTTTCGACACCGACGATCTGACCGGTCTGTTTCAGGATCTGATCACGCGTCAGGCCCTTGTCCAGCAATTTCAGGGCCTCACGCGGGTCTTTGGAGAAGACAACATCTACCTTGTCGAAGCGGATTATGCTCATGCGTCACCCCCTACTTTAGCGTCGGGTTGTTTGCAGATACGGTCGAGCATGATCGCCAGCAATACGATCGCCAGGCCTGCTTCAAAGCCCAGTGCGATATCAGCAGTGTTCAGTGCGTTGACCACGGGTTTACCCAAGCCATCAGCACCCACCAGCGCCGCGATCACCACCATCGACAGTGAGAGCATGATGCACTGGGTGATGCCGGCAGCGATGCTCGGCATGGCGTGGGGCAGTTCGATGCGCGAGAGCAACTGACGGCGCGAGCAGCCAAAGGCTTTGCCGGCGTCCATCAACTCTTGCGGTACATCACGGATACCCAGGTAGGTCAGACGGATGGGCGCGGCAATCGCGAACACCACCGTGGAAATCAGACCGGGCACCACGCCCAGACCGAACAGGGTCAGGGTAGGAATGAGGTAAACGAACGTCGGTACGGTCTGCATCAGATCGAGTACCGGACGCATTAAAGTATAGAACATCGGCTTGTGCGCCGCGACGATGCCCAGCGGCACGCCAATGACCACGCAGACCAGTGTGGCGAACAGCACTTGGGCGAGGGTTTCCATGGTTTCCTGCCAGTAACCCAGGTTCAGGATCAGCAGGAAAGACAGTACGACAAAGGCCGTCAGGCCCCATTTGCGTTGAATGAAATGAGCCAGTAGCGCGATCAGGCCGATCAATGCCAGCGGATTGAACCAGGTCAGCGCAAATGTCACGCCATGGATCATCGTTTCCAGTGTCGTGGCGATCGCATCGAAAGTGCTGGCGCCGTGTTGCGTCAACCATTCAACGAAGGCAGCGATGTACTGGCCTAGGGGGATTTTGTGATCAGTCAGCATGGTAGTGAACGTCCGCATGCAAGGAAAAAAACAGCCCGGGCGGGCTAGCCCGCCCGGCGTCAACGATTACTTCGCGAGTTTGGCTTTAACGGCCTCCAGGCCTGGTTTACCGTCAATGGTGGTCACGCCAGCGAGCCAGGTATCGAGCACCTGTGGATTCTTTTTCAGCCAGGCCTTGGCGGCCGCGTCAGGCTTCATCTTGTCGTCCAGGATGTTGCCCATCAGAGAGCTTTCCATGTCGACGGTGAACTCCAGATTCTTCAGCAACTGACCAACGTTGCTGCATTCCTGGGTGTAGCCCTTGCGGGTGTTGGTCAGGACAGTGGCTGCGCCAAAATCCGGACCGAAGTAATCATCGCCACCGGTGAGGTACTCAATCTTGAAGCGCTTGTTCATCGGGTGCGGTGCCCAGCCCAGGAACACCACGGCGGTATCGCGCTTCTGGGCGCGCTCGACTTGCGAGAGCATGCCGGCTTCGCTGGACTCGACCACTTTGAAGCCAGCGTCTTTCAGGCCGAAGGCGTTCTTGTCGATCATACTCTGGATCAGGCGGTTGCCGTCATTACCCGGTTCGATGCCGTAGATCTTGCCGTCCAGTTCTTTTTTGAACTTGGCAATGTCTTTGAAATCTTTCAGACCCTTGTCATACAAAGCCTGTGGAACCGCCAGGGTGTACTTGGCACCTTTGAGGTTCGTACGCACGGTTTCCACGGTACCGGCATCGCGGTAGGCCTTGATGTCGTTTTCCATGGTCGGCATCCAGTTGCCGAGGAATACGTCCATGTTCTTGCCGTCGGCCAGGGACTTGTAGGTCACCGGCACGGAAATCATGGTGGTCTTGGTCTTGTAACCCAAGGCATCGAGGACGACGCTGGTGGTCGCGGTAGTGGCGGTGATGTCGGTCCAGCCGACATCGGAGAAGTTTACGGTGCTGCACTGTGCCGGTTCTGCGGCTTGAGCCAGAACAGGCAGACTCAGCATGGCGGCCAACAACAACGACGGGGAACCTTTCATGGGTGGACTCCTGGATGTTTTTTTTTGGCGGTTTACCGACTGGATGACCGCGCTTATGTGTTGCGGTTGGAGACGTGTGGGGAGCAGCTCTACCACAGCATCTTGCAATCGAGTCGAGACTGATCATGTACCAGTGAAAATCTGACGCCTACAGGGTGCGTCGTATCCAGTACAGGGAGGGTCGCATCCAGTGTCGGTAACGTCGTTTACAGATTTTTTCAGCCCTGCAACCGCACTTTTTGTCCATCTGCACCGCGAAAAACGGCCAGAACTTGCTGTTGGCCGATTGCGACGTTGATGGACATGAGCGAGTCGGTGTGAGACGTCGTGCCTGACTGCAAAAGCCGGATGATGCGGCGATCCAGGCGGATTGCGATTTGAGCGTAGCAGCTCCGTCACCGGGTGCTTTGGCGCCTGGAGTATGCTCATCAGGAGGTTCGCGGTAATGGCTATCAGTGTGTTTGACCTGTTCAAGATTGGTATCGGGCCCTCGAGTTCTCATACCGTCGGACCGATGCGCGCAGCGGCGCTATTCGTCCAGACGCTTCGCGAGCAAGGTCTGCTTGATCAGGTGCGGCGGGTCGAAGTGCAGTTGTACGGCTCGCTGTCCGCCACCGGTATCGGTCACGGCAGCGACAACGCGGTGATCATGGGGCTGATGAGTGAGTGGCCGGACGCCATTGATCCATCGCAGATCGGCGTGCGTATTAACACCCTGCGCGAAACCGGCACGCTGCTGCTCGACGGTCGCTTGCCGATCCCCTTTATATGGGCGCGGGACATGCGCTTGATCGATGAGAACCTGCCGTTCCACCCCAACGCCATGACCCTGGTCGTCGAAGGCGAGGCAGGCGAGCTGCATCGCGACACCTATTACTCCATTGGTGGCGGTTTTGTCGTCGACGAGGCGCAAGCCAGCAGCGGTGTGGTAGACCTTGATCGGACTGTGCTGCCTTACGATTTCTCCAGCGCGGTCGAACTGCTCAGCCTCTGCAAGAAACACAACCTGCGTGTCGCCGAACTGATGATGGCTAACGAGAAGGTCTGGCGCCCGGAAGAAGAAATTCGCAGTGGTTTGATGAAGCTCTGGCGCGCGATGCAGGACTGTGTCGAGCAAGGGCTCAAGCACGAAGGCGTCCTGCCCGGTGGTCTTAATGTGCGACGCCGCGCCGCCAAGCTGCACCGCAGCCTGCAAGAGCTGAACAAACCCAACGTGATCGGCTCGACCTTGAGCGCCATGGAGTGGGTCAACCTGTTCGCCCTGGCGGTCAACGAAGAGAACGCTGCCGGCGGGCGCATGGTCACGGCACCGACCAACGGTGCGGCAGGGATCATCCCGGCGGTGCTGCACTACTTCATGAAATTCAGCGAAGCGGTGACCGATGCCAATGTCGTCGACTATTTCCTGAGTGCGGCGGCGATCGGGATTCTGTGTAAAAAGAACGCGTCGATTTCCGGTGCCGAAGTCGGCTGTCAGGGTGAGGTCGGTTCGGCGTGCGCCATGGCCGCGGCCGGGCTGGCGGAAATTCTCGGCGCGACACCGGAGCAACTGTGCAACGCGGCGGAAATCGGCCTGGAACATAACCTGGGTCTGACCTGCGATCCGGTGGGCGGCCTGGTGCAAGTGCCGTGTATCGAGCGTAATGCGATTGCCGCAGTAAAGGCCATCAACGCCGCACAGATGGCCCTGCGTGGGGATGGCCAGCACTTTATCTCCCTGGACCGGGTCATCCGCACCATGCGCGACACCGGTGCCGACATGCACGACAAATACAAAGAGACCTCGCGCGGTGGGCTGGCGGTGAGTGCGGTGGAATGTTGAGCGCAGTACACCAGTAAAACCGAGTGGCCTTCATCGCGAGCAATCGAGCGTCGACCGGCTGCTCCTACAGGTTTTGCGTCCCCTTGTAGGAGCGAGTTTGCTCGCGATGGCGTCAGACCAGTCAAAACTGCGCGGTAAGTGAACACTGATTCGAATAAGCGCTGCTTTTTGGCGCGTCGCTTACAGTTAAGAGAAACACCCTCAGGTCAGGGCTCGATTTCGACCCTGACCGTTGGTCACCCGTGCTTGAGGTGACACTCTTTCCCAAGGGTTCTCAGTGCTTTTCCCACAAGTGCTACCGATTTGCTCACAGCCCCCGGGGCAAAGCGCCTACACACCTCTTCCTCGCTTATAACCCTCACTCCGCGCGGGGGCTATATAGACGCATCGCGACGTCGTTTTCAGGAGTTATTGAATGCGCATTCAACTTTAGGCATGGCAATTGCTCTGTCATAACAAAGCCCGTCTCCGCGAGAGAACGATGGCCATAACAAGAGCCTCCGCCTGAGGCCATCACCCGCTTTGTGTGAGGAGATACCGCGATGACGTCGTTCAACTCTGGAGCTCAACCCCAGAACCGTGCGCCTCAATCCATCGGCTTTTTGCTGCTGGACAATTTCACGCTTATTTCTTTGGCCTCCGCAGTAGAACCCCTGCGCATGGCCAACCAATTGTCCGGTCGCGAGCTGTATCGCTGGACGACCCTCACCGTCGACGGCGGCCAGGTCTGGGCCAGCGATGGTCTGCAAATCACCCCCGACGCCTCCATGCACAAAGCGCCCGCCCTGGACACCGTCATCGTCTGCGGCGGTGTCGGCATTCAACGCACCGTGACCCGTGAGCACGTGTCGTGGCTGCAAAGCCAGGCACGTCAGTCCCGTCGCCTCGGAGCGGTCTGCACCGGCAGCTGGGCCCTGGCCTGCGCCGGTCTGCTGGACGGCTTTGATTGCAGCGTGCACTGGGAATGCCTGGCGTCGATGCAGGAAGCTTTCCCGCGTGTCGCCATGAGCACTCGTTTGTTCACCCTCGACCGCAACCGTTTCACCAGCTCCGGCGGCACCGCGCCGCTGGACATGATGCTGCACCTGATCAGCCGTGATCACGGCCGTGAACTGTCGGCAGCGATCTCCGAGATGTTTGTCTACGAACGCATTCGTAACGAACAGGATCACCAGCGCGTGCCGCTCAAGCACATGCTCGGCACCAACCAGCCGAAGTTGCAGGAAATCGTCGCGCTGATGGAAGCCAACCTGGAAGAGCCGATCGACCTCGACGAGCTGGCGGTGTATGTCACCGTCTCGCGGCGTCAGCTGGAGCGTCTGTTCCAGAAATACCTGCACTGTTCGCCATCGCGCTACTACCTGAAATTGCGCCTGATCCGTGCCCGGCAGTTGCTCAAGCAAACGCCGATGTCGATCATCGAAGTGGCGTCGGTCTGTGGTTTCGTCTCCACACCACACTTCTCCAAGTGCTACCGCGAATACTTCGGCATTCCGCCACGCGATGAACGCGTCGGTTCCAACACTGCACAACAAGTGGCGATGATGCCGATTCCGCAGGCACTGGTATTGGCCCCGTTGTCCGGGCCGTTGTCGGCGTTGAGCCAGGCGCGTAACGAGTCGACGTTTGCTAGCGTAAGGCTCTAACAGCTGATCGTTCCCACTTTCTGCGTGGGAACGCCTCAATGGACGCTCTGCGTCCGCTTCGGCAGGGACGCGGAGCGTCCTGGGCTGCGTTCCCACGCAGAGCGTGGGAACGATCAAAGGCTTCCTGTCAGGCGCTACGGCTTTGCTGATATTGCGCCAATGCCGGCAGCAGTTGCTTGTCTATCGCCTGGCGCACAGCGGGCAGAATCGTCGCGCTGCTGGTGTACATCTGCTTGACCATGGTTCTCAGGGTCATGGCTCGTACATCGTTCAAGCCGCGTACCGCGCATTCACAGGCCTGCTCTGCAGTGGCGCCACTCGGGACTTCAAACCCAAGAGCCTTGAGCTGGCCCAACAGGTCTTCCTGGTCTATCAAATCGGCGTGCATCATGACGCTATCCTTCTTCAGGGAACATTGTCGTGGCTCGATTCTGGTAGGGGCGATGGGTGGGGGCAAGGAGGAATTGTCGCAATGGCCGCGATACCTATGAACAGGTCGTTTTCGGCTAACTTGCAGGGACGATGACTGGGCACACTGAGCCTCAGCTGACGTGTCGACGGTTTGGTCACCCTCTGCGCAAAGCTCCTCAGAAACAACCTCTGCCTCGATCTTGTCACGGCTTGATCGGGGCTTTTTTTGTCTGGGGATTGGAGAGAGGAGATCGTTCCCACGCTCTGCGTGGGAACGCCGCCATGGACGCTCTGCGTCCGCTCCGGCTGTGACGCAGAGCGTCACGGGATGCATCCCCACGCGGGAGCGTGGGAACGATCTCCTCTAGCGCTGCAACACCAATATCCGCGACAGCAATTCATCACGGTCGATGTAGCAGCCCTGGAAATGCCGGGCGCCACTGGTGGGGTCGAAGGCGTTGCGGGCGTGGAGCGTGCGGCGGTTGTCGAAGCACCACATCTCACCAGGATTGAGCCGGGTGATAAGCCTGAAACGGGCTTCGCGGGTCATGGCGATAAAGCGTCGATAGGCCTGATACAGCTTGGGCATCTGCTCGACTGATGCATCGAACGGCCCCCGCAGGAAGTTCGCCATGCGGATTTCCGACACTTGCCCCAGTGCGTCAAGGGCGATGATCGGCGCCAGGCAGCGGTAGTCGCTGTGGCGGTCCTTGTTGCGAAACTCCACAGGGATGTCGCACAGGCTGCTAAAGGCTTCCGGATCTTCCTGGCGCAAGGCTTCGGCAATGGCAAAACCGTCGACAAAAATACTCTCGCCGCCGTCCGCTTCATTGACCAGGCAATGCAGGAATTGCAGCCCCGGTTGCAGCTCGCGGGTCGGCAGGTCGCTGTGCAGCGGCAGGTTGAACGCTGTGTAAGCGTTGCTGTCGGCGTCAGCCTTGGATTGCACGTTGAACAGCACGCCGAAGTTGCTCTCGCGGATAAAGGAAATCCGCTTGGCGATCTGCGTCAGCGAGCCCGGTTCGGTGGGTAGGCCACGGATTTGAGTGAGGCCGATATCGCGCAGCGCCAAGAGCCATTGCAGCAGCGCCTTGGGATCGTCCATCACTGCTTGATACTCGAACACCGGCAGTTTCAGGTCGCTGTGCCACAGCTGGCTTTTCGGTTTGCTGGCACGACGTTCTGCCCGGGATTCGTCGTCATAAGCATGAGCCCGCAACCAGCCGGGATCGAAGCGGCTGCTGTGACCGTCCTGCCAATCGATGCACAGGCATCCGTCGGCATCGATATGGGTCAAGGAAGGTGCCAGGTCTTCGGCGACGTCGACGATTTCCAGTACCTGTTCGCGAGTCACGGTATAGACGCAGGCCGGGCAGGGGCAGTTGTCCCGCAACCACTGATGGTGAAACGGGCTCAATCGGCCATCGGCCCATTGCACTTGAACACCGTCCGCCCGGGCTTGTACGGCGGTCAAAGCGCTGATCAACGGATAGCTGCGGAAGTCGGCAAAAGCGGCGGCGGTGTTCATGGCGATCTCCTTGTTTTTGGTTTGTTATTTTTCCGGAGGCAGGCCGATCACCCGGCCAATGTAGGCCGGTGCTGGCAGGTCGGACTGCAGGGTGGTGATGGCCAGCAGTTTGTTCAGAACCGGTTCGCTGAAGGGGGCGGAACGTGGGCCGGCAAGGTCGACATGAAGCAACATTTGCTCATTGCCCGCCAGTTCTTGCTCTTCGCCGACCAGGTGCAGGCTGTGATAGAGATGCAGGCGTTTGCGGTCGTGGCCGATGATCTGGGTGTGTACCTCAACCTCGGCACCGAGTTTCACCTCGTGCAGGTAGTTGAGGTGCAGTTCGAGGGTGAATAACGAGTTGCCGCTGGCTTCGCGGTTGTTGCTGTCCATGCCCAGTTGATCCATCAGCGCGTCGGTGGCGTAGCTGAAGATCAATAGATAAAACGCATCGCGTAGATGGCCGTTGTAGTCGACCCAGTCGGGGATGATTTTGGTGTTGTAGGTGGTGAGGGCAGGCATGTTTATCTCCAGACATGATCGTTCCCACGCTCTGCGTGGGAACGCCTCCTGTGACGCTCTGCGTCACGTCTTTGGGACGCGGAGCGTCCCGGGCTGCATTCCCACGCAGAGCGTGGGAACGATCGACATCACTCGCTGAAGGTCATGCCATGCTTGGCCTTGGTGGTCTTTACCGCTTCCAACACCGCCAGCAGGCAGTCATCACGATAGCGTTCCAGGGCCGAAATGCTGTGTTTGCCGAGCTGATCGCTGGTACCGTCGACCACGTCGTCGATCAGCTTGTCGGTCAGTTCCGGCGCTGGCAGATAGGTCCACGGCAGCTGCAGTGCAGGGCCGAACTGGGCCATGAAGTGCCGCATACCGGCGTCGCCACCGGCCAGGGTGTAAGTCAGGAAGGTCCCCATGAACGACCAGCGCAAACCGGCACCGAAGCGGATAGCGTCGTCGATTTCGCCGGTGGTCGCTACGCCATCGTTAACCAAATGCAGCGCTTCACGCCACAGCGCTTCGAGCAGACGGTCGGCAATGAAGCCAGGGACTTCCTTGCGCACATGCAGCGGGCGCATGCCAAGGGATTCGTAGACTTTCATCGCCGCTTGCACGGCTTCGGGTGCGGTGTTTTTGCCGCCGACCACTTCCACCAATGGCAGCAGGTACACCGGGTTGAATGGGTGACCGACCACGCAGCGTTCCGGGTGGGTCGAGCCCTCGTAGAACTCGCTCGGCAACAGACCTGAAGTGCTGGAACCGATCAGCGCATTTGGTTTGGCCGCAGCGCTGATTTTGCTGTGCAGCTCAAGTTTCAGTTCCAGGCGTTCCGGGGCACTTTCCTGGATGAAGTCGGCGTCTTTCACGCACTCTTCGATGGTCGCGACAAAGCGCAGACGATCCTGTGACGCGCCGGGTGCCAGGCCCTGTTTTTCCAGAGCGCCCCAGGCATTGGCGACGCGTTTGCGCAGAGCGGCTTCGGCACCGGGCGCCGGGTCCCAGGCCACCACATCAAGGCCATGGGCGAGGGCGCGGGAAACCCAGCCGCTGCCAATGACACCACTGCCCAGCGCGGCGAAGGTTTTGATTTCGGTGATAAAACTCATGGTGACTTCCTAAAGAGTTTGGTGATCCCTGTAGGAGCCGAGCTTGCTCGCGATAGCGGTTTTTCAGCCGCAGAAGATGTTCCGGATGTTCCGACGTCATCGCGAGCAAGCTCGGCTCCTACAAGGGAGCCGTGGGTTGGGGTTAACCGCGCTTGGTCAGGCCCATCTTCGCCCGGCCTTCGGCTGGGGTCAGAACGCGGGCACCGAGGCGGCTGAGAATTTCCGAAACGCGCTCAACCAATTGACCGTTGGTGGCCAGCACGCCGCGATCCAGCCAGAGGTTGTCTTCCAGACCGACCCGCACGTTGCCGCCGAGCAATACCGCCTGGGCGGCCATCGGCATTTGCATGCGGCCGATGCCGAACCCGGCCCAGACCGCATTGGCCGGCAGGTTGTCGACCATCGCTTTCATAGTGGTGGTGTCTGCCGGCGCGCCCCACGGGATGCCCAGGCACAGCTGGAACAGCGGGTCGTCCAGCAAACCTTCCTTGATCATCTGCTTGGCGAACCACAGGTGACCGGTGTCGAAAATTTCCAGCTCGGCCTTCACGCCCAGCTCTTGAATGCGTTTGGCGCCAGCGCGCAGTTGCGCCGGGGTGGAGACGTAAATAGTGTCGCCGTCGCCGAAGTTCAGGGTGCCGCAGTCCAGGGTGCAGATTTCCGGCAGCAACTCTTCAACGTGGGCCAGACGAGTCAGCGGGCCGACCAGATCGGTGTTCGGGCCGAATTCCATCGGATTTTCACCGGCGCCGATTTCCAGGTCGCCGCCCATGCCGGCAGTGAGGTTGACGATGATGTCGACGTCCGCTTCGCGAATGCGCTCCATCACTTCGCGGTACAGCGCTACGTCGCGGCTGAACTTGCCGGTTTCAGGATCGCGCACATGGCAATGGACCACGGTGGCCCCGGCTTTGGCGGCTTCCACCGCAGCGGCGGCGATCTGTTTCGGGGTGACCGGCACGTGCGGGCTCTTGGCGGTCGTGTCGCCAGCACCGGTGAGTGCGCAGGTGATGATGACGTCGTGGTTCATGGTGCGATTTCCTTCAGGCCGTTTTTTTGGGGCGTGGTTTTTTGGGCGTAGCGGGCCCGTTCGCAGCCGTCATCGGCTGCGAATCGGTGGTTTATATCGGTATTACTTGTTGGTCAGTTGCAGATTCTCGGCAGCCGGTTTGCCGTCGAAGGTGGTCACGCCTTCAAGCCAGCGTTGCTTGTCTTGCGGGTGATCCTTGATCCATTGCTTGGCCGACTCGAAAGCGTCCTTGTGGTCGAGCAGCGGCTGCATCATCCGGCTCTCGTCTTCGGCAGTGAAGGTCAGGTTGCTGAGCAAGCGGCTGACGTTCGGGCACTGGCTGGCGTAGTTCGGTGCGGTGACGGTCCAGACGGTGGCCGAGCCTTCGTTCGGGCCGAGAGCGTTTTCGCTGCCGGTGAGGTAGGTCATTTTCACGTTGACGTTCATCGGGTGCGGCGCCCAGCCGAAGAACACCACGGCTTCGTCGCGCCGCACGGCGCGATCCACCGCGGCGAGCATGCCGGCCTCGCTGGATTCGACCAGCTGGAATTTGCCCAGGCCGAACTGGTTCTTGGCGATCATTTCCTTGATCTGGGTGTTGGCGCCCGAGCCCGGTTCGATACCGTAGATCTTGCCACCCAGCTCTTTTTCGAACCTGGCGATGTCGGCAAAGGTTTTCAGGCCTTTGTCGGCGAGGTAAGTCGGTACAGCCAGGGTCGCCCGTGCATCCTTCAGGCTTGGTTCGGCCAGGACTTTGACTTGCTTGCCATCGACGAACGGCGTGATGGTCTGGGTCATCAGTGGGTTCCAGTAGCCCAGGAACATGTCCAGGCGCTGGTCGCGGATGCCGGCGAAGACAATTTGCTGGGAGGCGCTGGTTTGTTTGGTCTTGTAGCCGAGGCCGTCGAGCAGGACCTGAGTCATGGCACTGGTGGCGATCACGTCGGTCCAGTTCACTACGCCCATGCGCACGTTCTGGCACGCGGCGGGTTCGGCCGCCATGACGCCGGAGCTCAAGAAAGCGGTACCGCTGAGTGCAAGAACACAGCTGCTGATCAGTCGTTTCATGGTGGGTTCCTCGGCAGGTCGTTATTGTGGGTTCCGGTGTCTTTGTGCGCCGGTGATGCCAAGTTACGCAGCTCAAGGCGTGTGAAAACGCACAGCGGCGACCAGCTCTTGCACAGCAGCGACCTGTGGTCTTGAATGGTGCCTTGAATCGGCGTATCACGGTTCCCACGCTACCCGTCATCCGAGTGCGTTCCATGTCTCAGGATTTCTACTTCTTATTGATGCCGGGTTTTTCGGCGATCGGCTTTATCTCGGCCATCGAACCGTTGCGCGTGGCCAACAGGTTTCGTGGCGAGCTGTACCGCTGGCATGTGCTGAGCGCTGACGGCGGCGCGGTGTTGGCAAGCAATGGCATGTCGGTCAACGCCGATGCGGCGCTGGAGCCATTGAAGAAGGGCGCGACCTTATTGGTGGTGGCCGGTTTCGAACCGCTGAAGTTTGCTACCCCCGTGCTGGAGCATTGGCTGCGCCGACTCGACCACGATGGCGTGACCCTCGGTGCCATCGACACCGGCAGCTTCATACTGGCCGAAGCCGGTTTGCTCGACGGCCACCGTCTGACCCTGCACTGGGAAGCCATCGACGCCTTCAAGGAGTCTTATCCACAGCTGAGCGTGACCCAGGAACTCTTCGAAATAGACCGTCGACGTATCACCTCGGCCGGCGGCACGGCGTCCATCGACCTGATGCTCGACCTGATCGGCCAGGCCCACGGCCCGGAACTGGCGATCCAGGTGTCCGAACAATTCGTACTCGGCCGCATCCGCCCGCGCAAAGACCACCAGCGTATGCAAATCGCCACCCGCTACGGCATCAGCAACAAGAAACTGGTGCATGTGATCGGCGAAATGGAGCAGCACAGCGAGCCGCCATTGAGCACTCTGGATCTGGCCGAATCGATCAAAGTGACGCGCCGTCAGCTGGAGCGACTATTTCGCCTGCACCTCAACGACACACCGAGCAATTTCTATCTGGGTTTGCGGCTGGAGAAGGCCCGACAACTGCTGCGTCAGACCGACATGAGCGTGCTGGAGGTGAGCATTGCCTGCGGGTTTGAGTCGCCGTCGTACTTCACCCGCAGTTATCGCGCGAGGTTTGCGCAGTGTCCGCGCGAAGACCGGCGGCAGAGTGTGAAGGCGTAACAGCGGTATCAGGACGCCCCTTTCGTCAACGCCGAACACGCCGCCTTGAACGCTTCATGCTGATACTTGTTCAGCGTTGCCGGCAGGGCGAAGTCGAACTTCTTGTTCTGCGCATTGATGGTCTGCGGCGAGAGCAGGGTGACTTCGCAGTTTTCCAGTAGCTGGAATACGCCTTCGATCTTGAACGTCGTCGGGCCGCCGGCGAACTCGCCTTTTTTACTGCGCTTTTTGATAGCGACGCGTTCGATGCCGTTGTTGTGGATAAACGCGGCGACCTGTGTGGCGAAGGCTTTGACGTTGACGGCGTCATCGTCGTCTTCGAGGGCGATTTTTTTGGTGGCGATGGCGAGGTGACTCAGCACCTGATTGTCGAGGGAGGCAACGGCGATGATCGCTTCGCTGCCTTTGATTTCGATGCCGCAGATTTTCATGGGGAGACCTGGAGTGCGTTATTTGCGGTGATGGTCGCATACCTTCGAGCATCGAGCGTCGCAAAGGGTCTCACTCGCGACAAGATCGCAAGCCCAAATGAATAACAGACAAGCGGTTGTCTCTTAACCCCGGTCCAGCGTCATAACGGACGCCCAGCGGTCTCTTACTCCTGCCCAACCGACTCCAGAAACTCCGACCGCTCATCGCTCATCCGCGCCACACAGTCGTTGTGGGCAATGGTGTAAGCCTTGCTGCCCGCCGCAGCAGGGAAGGCCTCGACCGCGCAATCGGCGTCGCGCAGCTTCAGCCACTGCTGCTGAGCGGTTTTAAGTTTGTTGGTGATGTCGTTGAGCTGGGTTTTGTTGTTGGCGTAGAGCGCCTGCATGCGCTCGACCAGGTTTTTGTAGTTGTCGTTGAGCAACTGTTCGGCGGTGGTTTTGCTATAGGCCGAGCATTCCACGGTCTGTTGGTCGTTTTCCACTGCGTCGCACGGCGAGGTGTCGGCCTCTTCAGCCGCCTGTACGCCGGTCGCTATCAGTGCCAAAGCCAGGAAGATCGATTTCATTGCGTTGCCCTAAATCCAGTAATGCGACGAATTCTGGCTCAAGCGCAAGGCAAAGAACAGATCGGCTTTGGCCCTGTGTTGAGACCCTTTGTCGCGTATTGACGCTTTCGGCAATTCCCCTGTCGTTTTTGCACCCGGCTGCCACTGCCCTCAGGCATATGCTGACCCCAAAGCGCCGGCAGACGATTCGGCGCATGAATCGCTAACAAGGGGACAGCCTGATGAGCCCAGCCGAATTGCACGCCGACAGCATCGTTATCGACGGGCTGATCATTGCCAAGTGGAACCGCGAGCTGTTTGAAGACATGCGCAAGGGCGGTTTGACCGCGGCCAACTGCACCGTTTCGGTGTGGGAGGGGTTCCAGGCGACCATCAACAACATTGCCGCCAGCCAGAAGCTGATTCGCGAGAACAGCGACCTGGTGATTCCGGTCAAGACCACTGCCGACATCCGTCTCGCCAAAGAACAGGGCAAGACCGGGATCATCTTCGGCTTCCAGAACGCCCATGCGTTTGAAGACCAGATCGGCTACGTCGAGATCTTCAAGCAGCTCGGGGTTGGCGTGGTACAGATGTGCTACAACACCCAGAACCTCGTGGGCACCGGTTGCTACGAGCGTGATGGCGGGTTGTCTGGCTTTGGTCGTGAAATCGTCGCGGAAATGAACCGCGCCGGCATCATGTGCGACCTGTCCCACGTCGGCTCCAAGACGTCCGAAGAAGTCATTCTCGAATCGAAAAAACCGGTTTGCTATTCCCACTGCCTGCCGTCGGGTCTCAAAGAGCACCCGCGCAACAAATCTGACGAAGAACTGAAGTTCATCGCCGATCACGGCGGTTTCGTCGGTGTGACCATGTTCGCGCCGTTCCTGGCCAAAGGCATCGATTCGACCATCGACGACTACGCCGAAGCCATCGAATACACCATGAACATCGTCGGTGAAGACGCGATCGGTATCGGCACCGACTTCACCCAGGGCCATGGCCAGGATTTCTTCGAAATGCTGACCCACGACAAGGGCTACGCCCGTCGTCTGACCAGCTTCGGCAAGATCATCAACCCGCTGGGCATCCGCACCGTGGGCGAGTTCCCGAACCTGACCGAGACACTGCTCAAGCGCGGTCATTCCGAGCGCGTGGTGCGCAAGATCATGGGCGAAAACTGGGTCAACGTCCTCAAAGACGTCTGGGGCGAATAACGCCACTTTCCAACAACAATCGCTGTAGCAGCTGCCGAAGTATGAGGCTGCGTTGCGGTCCGCAGGACCGCCCTCGGGGGCCGCTTCGCCGCCCAACGCAGCCTCGCAGGCTCGGCAGCTGCTACAAATCGCCTCAATACATCGAATTCTGGAGTTTTATTCATGGCCAAAATCGCCCCGCAATTGCCAATCGAAGTCGACAGCGAAACCGGTGTCTGGACCTCTGACGCCCTGCCGATGCTGTATGTGCCGCGTCACTTCTTCGTCAACAACCACATGGGCATCGAGGAAGTGCTGGGCGCTGACGCCTATGCCGAGATCCTCTACAAGGCCGGCTACAAATCCGCCTGGCACTGGTGTGAAAAAGAAGCTGAATGCCACGGCCTGGAAGGCGTTGCGGTGTTCGAGCACTACATGAAGCGCCTGTCGCAACGTGGCTGGGGCCTGTTCAAGATCCAGGACATCGACCTGGACAAAGGCACCGCCAGCGTCAAGCTTGAACACTCGGCGTTCGTCTATGTGTACGGCAAGGTCGGACGCAAGGTCGATTACATGTTCACTGGCTGGTTCGCCGGCGCCATGGACCAGATTCTTCAGGCCCGTGGCAGCTCGATCCGCACTGTGGCCGAACAGGTTTACGGTGGCTCCGAAGAAGGCCACGACGACGGCTTGTTCACCGTCAAGCCGTTGTAAGTCGAGGAACCCGCCATGGCTTTCGAAGCAATGTTTCAACCGATTCAAATCGGCAAACTGACCATCCGCAACCGCGTGCTCAGCACCGCGCATGCTGAGGTCTACGCCACCGACGGCGGCATGACCACCGATCGGTACGTCAAATATTACGAAGAGAAAGCCAAGGGCGGGATCGGCCTGGCGATTTGCGGCGGTTCTTCCAGCGTGGCCATCGACAGCCCGCAAGGCTGGTGGAAATCGGTCAACCTGGCCGACGACCGGATCATTCCGCACTTCCAGAATCTGGCCGACGCCATGCACAAGCATGGCGCCAAGATCATGATCCAGATTACCCACATGGGTCGTCGCTCGCGCTGGGATGGCGAGCATTGGCCGACCCTGCTGTCGCCGTCGGGCATCCGTGAGCCGGTGCACCGTGCGACTTGCAAAACCATCGAGCCGGAAGAAATCTGGCGGGTAATCGGCAACTACGCCAGCGCAGCGGCACGGGCCAAGGCCGGTGGCCTGGACGGTGTTGAACTGTCGGCTGTGCACCAGCACATGATCGACCAGTTCTGGAGCCCGCGGGTCAACAAACGTACCGATGAATGGGGCGGCAGCTTCGAGAACCGCATGCGTTTCGGCCTGGAAGTGATCAAGGCTGTGCGCAAGGAAGTCGGTCCGGACTTCTGTGTCGGCATTCGTATCTGCGGTGACGAATTCCACCCGGATGGTTTGTCCCATGAGGACATGAAGCAGATCGCCAAGTACTACGACGACACCGGCATGATCGACTTCATCGGCGTCGTGGGTTCGGGTTGCGACACCCACAACACCCTGGCCAACGTTATCCCCAACATGAGTTATCCACCGGAGCCGTTCCTGCACCTGGCGGCCGGTATCAAGGAAGTGGTCAAGGCTCCGGTACTGCACGCGCAGAACATCAAGGACCCGAACCAGGCGACGCGTATTCTGGAAGGCGGTTACGTCGACATGGTCGGCATGACCCGCGCTCATATCGCGGACCCGCACCTGATCGCCAAGATCAAGATGGGCCAGGTCGACCAGATCAAACAGTGTGTTGGTGCCAACTACTGCATCGACCGTCAGTACCAGGGCCTGGACGTTTTGTGCATCCAGAACGCCGCGACCTCCCGTGAATACATGGGCGTGCCGCACATCATCGAGAAGTCGACGGGTGTGAAGCGCAAGGTTGTCGTCGTCGGTGCCGGTCCTGCCGGGATGGAAGCTGCACGCGTGTCGGCCGAACGTGGCCACGACGTGACTCTGTTCGAGAAGAAAGAATTCATCGGTGGGCAGATCACTACCGCCTCGAAGGCTCCGCAACGAGACCAGATCGCCGGTATTACCCGTTGGTTCCAGCTGGAACTGGCGCGCTTGAAAGTCGACCTGCGCCTGGGCGTGGCGGCCGATGCAGCGACCATTCTCGATTTGCGTCCGGACGTGGTGGTACTCGCCGTCGGCGGTCATCCATTCCTGGAACAGAACGAACACTGGGGCGCGGCTGAAGGTTTGGTGGTCAGCAGCTGGGACATCCTCGACGGCAAGGTGGCGCCTGGCAAGAACGTGCTGGTCTACGACACCATTTGCGAGTTCACCGGGATGTCGACGGCGGACTTCCTCGCCGACAAGGGCAGCCAGGTCGAAATCGTCACTGACGACATCAAGCCGGGTGTGGCCATCGGCGGTACGTCGTTCCCGACTTACTACCGCAGCATGTACCCGAAAGAAGTGATCATGACCGGGGACATGATGCTGGAGAAGGTCTACCGCGAAGGCGACAAGCTGGTGGCGGTGCTGGAGAACGAATACACCGGCGCCAAAGAGGAGCGGGTGGTCGACCAGGTCGTGGTCGAGAACGGCGTGCGGCCGGACGAAGAAATCTACTACGCGCTGAAGGAAGGCTCGCGCAACAAAGGCCAGATGGACATCGAAGCCCTGTTCGCGATCAAGCCTCAGCCTTCGCTGAGCCAGGCGGGTGACGGCTACTTGCTGTTCCGTATCGGCGACTGCGTAGCCCAGCGCAACACCCACGCGGCGATCTACGACGCGCTGCGGTTGTGCAAGGATTTCTAAGAGCTTGTGGATAACCCTGTAGGAGCGAGCTTGCTCGCGAAGGCGGACTGACATTCAACATTGATGTCGACTGACCCACCGCTTTCGCGAGCAAGCTCGCTCCTACAAGGAGTCGAGCAAGGCATCCAGGTAGTTAGGCCTGCAAGACCTCGAGGTCTTTGGGAGCTCCACCATGTTGAACACCCTTCTTCCTATCCTGTTGTTCGCTGCCCTGGGCCTGGCTGTCCTGGGCGCGCTGCGGCGGGTGGCTATGTGGCGCCAGGGCCGAGCTTCCAGGGTCGACCTGATCGGCGGTCTGTTTGCCATACCCAAGCGCTACATGGTCGATCTGCACCATGTGGTGGCGCGGGACAAATACATCGCCAACACCCACGTCGCCACGGCCGGCGGCTTTGTGCTGGCTGCCGTACTGGCGATTTTGGTTCATGGTTTTGGCCTGCATAACCGCATCCTCGGCTACGCCTTGCTGTTCGCCTCCTTGCTGATGTTCGGCGGGGCGATCTTCGTCTACCTGCGTCGGCGCAACCCGCCGGCGCGGCTGTCGAAAGGCCCGTGGATGCGCCTGCCGAAAAGCCTGATGGCGTTTTCCATCAGCTTCTTCCTTGCGACCTTGCCGGTAGCCGGGATTCTGCCTGCGGACTTCGGCGGCTGGCTGTTGGCCGCCGTGCTCGGTCTGGGCGTGTTGTGGGGCGTGTCGGAAATGTTCCTGGGCATGACCTGGGGCGGGCCGATGAAACACGCCTTCGCCGGCGCCTTGCACCTGGCCTGGCACCGCCGCGCCGAACGCTTTGGGGGTGGTCGTTCCACCGGTTTGAAGCCGTTGGACCTCAACGATCCGAACGCACCGCTAGGCGTGGAAAAACCCAAGGATTTCACCTGGAACCAATTGCTTGGCTTTGACGCCTGCGTGCAGTGCGGTAAATGCGAAGCCGCGTGCCCGGCCTTTGCCGCTGGGCAACCGCTGAACCCGAAAAAACTGATTCAAGACATGGTGGTCGGCCTCGCTGGCGGCACCGACGCCAAATTCGCCGGTAGCCCCTATCCATCCCTTGACGGCAAGGGTAAAGCGATTGGCGAACACGGCGGCAATCCCCATCAACCGATCGTCAACGGTCTGGTGGACGCTGAAACCCTCTGGTCCTGCACCACCTGCCGCGCCTGTGTCGAGGAGTGCCCGATGATGATCGAGCATGTCGACGCCATCGTCGACATGCGTCGTCACCTGACCCTGGAAAAAGGCGCCACGCCGAACAAGGGCGCTGAAGTCCTGGAAAACCTGATCGCCACCGACAACCCTGGCGGTTTCGCCCCGGGCGGACGGATGAACTGGGCGGCGGACTTGAACCTCAGCCTGCTCAGCGAGAAGAAAACCACTGACGTGCTGTTCTGGGTAGGCGACGGTGCTTTCGACATGCGTAACCAGCGCACCTTGCGCGCCTTCGTCAAAGTGCTGAAAGCGGCCAAAGTCGACTTCGCGGTACTCGGCCTGGAAGAACGCGACAGCGGTGACGTGGCCCGGCGTCTTGGTGATGAAGCGACGTTCCAGATGCTGGCCAAACGCAACATTCAGACCTTGGCCAAGTACAGCTTCAAGCGCATCGTCACCTGTGATCCGCACAGTTTTCACGTGCTGAAAAACGAATACGGTGCCTTTGACGGCAACTATGTGGTGCAGCACCACAGCACCTACATGGCAGAAATTATCGATGCCGGCGCGCTCAACCTCGGCCAGCATAAAGGCAGCAGCGTGACCTATCACGATCCTTGCTACCTCGGCCGTTACAACGGCGAATACGAGGCCCCGCGCGAAGTGCTGCGGGCGCTGGGGATCGAGATCAAGGAAATGCAACGCTCCGGTTTCCGCTCGCGCTGCTGCGGCGGCGGTGGCGGTGCGCCGATCACTGACATTCCCGGCAAGCAACGGATCCCCGACATGCGCATGGAAGACATCCGCGAAACCGGCGCCGAGCTGGTGGCCGTGGGTTGTCCACAGTGCACCGCGATGCTTGAAGGCGTGGTCGAACCGCGACCGATGATCAAGGACATCGCCGAGCTGGTAGCTGATGCGTTGCTCGAAGACGCGGCGCCAGGCAAGCCGTCGAAGCCGGCCAAACGTGAACCTGCGGAGGTGCACTGATGAGCGACATTATCCGCCGCGACCCTCGCGCTGAATGGATCGCCCGCAACCGTCTGCACCCGCTGCACGCGGCCATGCAGCCGGTGCAACACAGCTGGATGGGGCCTAACGGCATCATTCGCAAGAATCCCCACGGCATCGGATTCATCGGTCCCAACGGTATCAAACGCATCGATCGCAGCGGCGCCCAACAGGGCGGCGCGGCCAAGCGTACGGCCACGGTTGAAGTGCAATTGCCGCTGCATCAAGTGGCACAACCGGCGTTCTACATCAGCGTCGTGCCGGATATGGTCGGCGGCCGCCTGAGCAGCCACGACCGCGACCTGCTGGGCCTGGCCCATCAGCTGGCGGGCAACGACGGCGCGGTGCTGGTCGTGGTTTTCGGCGAACACAAAGAGAACGCTTTCGCCACGGCTGGCGTCGACCGCTTGCTGGTGCTCGATGGCAGTGAGTTCAGCGGTTATGCACCGGAACAACGAGTCCAGGGCCTGCGGGCTGTGGATAACCAGTTCAACCCGCGGCACTGGCTGCTGCCGGACAGCCGCAGCGGTGGAGGCGAACTGGGCCGGCGCTTTGCTGCCGCCTTGGGTGAACGCCCGGCTACGCGGGTCTGGCAGGTCAAGGGCGAGGAGTGCATCGGCCGCGCCGGTGCTGGCCTGCAGGATCTTGCACGACCAGTGGCGCGCCTGATTCTGGCGGCTGCCGAGTGCGCCGAACCTGTCAGCGAAACCCGTCACGAAGCGTTGCCGGTGGAGTTATCCACAGCGGTCGCTCGCAGCCTGTCGCGTATCGAAGACCTCGGTGCGGTGGCGGTCGATCCGGCGGCGATTCCCATGGCCGAAGCTGAGTTCATTTTCTCGGGCGGCAACGGGGTCAAGGACTGGAATCTTTTCCACAGGGCCGCTGCGGCCCTCGGTGCTACCGAAGGCGCCTCGCGAGTGGCGGTGGACGATGGCTTCATGGCCCGCGACCGTCAGGTCGGCGCCAGCGGCACCTGGGTCACGGCGCGGGTCTATGTCGCGGTGGGAATTTCCGGGGCGATCCAGCACCTGCAAGGCATCGGTGCCTGCGACAAGGTGGTGGCGATCAACCTCGATCCGGGTTGCGACATGATCAAGCGCGCTGACCTGTCGGTGATTGGCGAGAGTGCGGCGATTCTTCAAGCCTTGATCGCGGCGGTAGAGGCTTACCGCAACGAAGCCAAGCGCGATGCGGCTTAAGGGAAGGATTTAGGTTATGAGTACGAATGTGATCAGCCTGGTGTCCATCGGCGCCCACCCGACTTCCGGGCGACCTCGGCGTGCCGAACAGGACGCGCGGGCGGTCGAACTGGGTTTGCAACTGGCTGGGGATAACCTGCAAGTGCTGCATGCCGGCGATATCGCGGAACCGGCACTGCGGGCCTACCTGGGGATGGGGCTGGAGCAGCTGCATGTGCTGGAGCAGCCGCCCGGCGCGGATGCGCTTCCAGCATTGACCGACTATCTGCGCGATGCCGGTGCTCAAGTCGTCCTGACCGGCAGCCAGGCGGAAACCGGTGAAGGCTCGGGCATGTTGCCGTTCCTTCTGGCCGAAAGCCTTGGTTGGCCGCTGGTCGTGGGTCTGGCGCAGGTCGAATCCATCGATGGTAATTCGGCCCTGGTGCTGCAGGCCTTGCCCCGTGGTCAACGTCGGCGGCTGAAAGTCCGCCTGCCGTTTCTCGCGACTGTGGATAACGCCGCGCCGAAACCTCGGCAAAGTGCTTATGGCCCGGCCCGGCGTGGGGTGTTGCAGGCCGATCAGGTGGAGGTGGTCGACGATGAGTTACTCACAATCGCCACGCTGCAACCGGCGAAACCCCGGCCAAAGCGTCTGAAAGTGATCAAGGCCAAAAGCGGCGCTGATCGCATGAAGGCCGCAACGGCCAAGGCCAGCGGCGGCGGTGGACAGGTGCTCAAGGGCGTCAGCGCCCAAGAGGGCGCCGAAGCCATCCTCAAACTGCTGATTGAAGAAGGCGTGGTTCGCTAGTTCCGACTGTGACGCGATGATCGTTTGATCGTTCCCACGCTCCCGCGTGGGAATGCCTCTATGGACGCTCTGCGTCCGCTTCGGCTGTGACGCGGAGCGTCAAGGGCTGCATTTCTTTGCTGCGCGTGGGAACGATCTTGTTAATGTCCTGTGGGGTTGGGTAATGGCAGTTAAATTTCGTTCGGCTCTGCGCTCCGATGCGCGCGAGATTGCTCGCTTGTTTCAGATTTCCTCTGAGGGTTGCTCCGACTATATCTGGAGCAAACTGGCAGCGTCGGGGCAGGATTTACTCGATGTAGGCGCCGCCCGGTACGCCCGTGACGACGTGGATTTCTCTTACCAGAACTGCTTGATTGCGGAGTCCGAGGGCGAAGTCGTCGGCATGATGCACAGCTACACAATGCGCCAAGATCCCGAGGCAGAGCCTGTGACCGATCCGGTCCTGGCGCCCTACGCCGATATGGAAATCCCTGACACGCTCTACATTTCCAGCCTGGCGCTGCACGAGGGCTGGCGTAACCAGGGCCTGGGCAAGCAGTTCCTTGAGCATGCCCATGCGCGAGCCAGCCAGTTGGGTCTCAATGGCCTGAGCCTGATCGACTACGCCGCGAACACCGGCGCCCGGCGTTTCTATGAGCGACACGGCTTTGGCATCGTCAAAACCTGCCAGGTCACTCCTCATCCGATGATTCGGGTCACGGGTGAAGCCTATCTGATGCATCGGCTGTGAGCCGAACGCAAATCCCTGTAGGAGCAGAGCTTGCTCGCGAAGGCGTACTGACATTCACCATCGCTGTCGCCTGATAAACCGCTATCGCGAGCAAGATCGGCTCCTACAGGGATTTTTGGATTTACCCACAATCCCTGTTAGCGCTTCTGTGGATAACATGTTCACCCCTCGCTACACCCTACGCCAATCAAGCCCTGCAACCCTTCGTACAAAAAACAATCAGCCTAACCTGCGGTTTTTTCGAGCTTTTTCCCTGGGATAACTTTGCTTGCATACCAATACTTGCCCCCAATCTCTGTTGGCCTTTCTGTGGATAAGATGTTCGCTGTCCGCTACAGACCATACAAACCGGGCTTATCAGGGCGCTGGTTAAAAAACAACCAAATCACCGATTCAAGCCGATAAACCGCCTGAAAACCCCGATTTATCGCGGTCTTCGGTGGTTTTCCACAGATCCACCCAAGTTGCCCCCAAAGTCTGTTGGCGCTTCTGTGGATAAGGTGTTCGCGGTCCGCTACGAGCCATGCAGGCCGTGGTTTACAGGGCTCTGATTAAAAAACATACAATCGCTGCCGAAAACCCTGCTTTTGGATAAGTCACGGATTTTCTTCGGTTTCTGTGGAGAAACCTTCCGGCCTTTCCACAGTTGTCCCCATTAGCTGTGGGTGGAAGTGTGGATAACTTGTTCGCTGAAGGCTGCACGCCACGTCCCTTATAGGCTGTAACGCAATAGATCATATTTCGTACAGTTCTATAGGGGGGGTGTGGGCGGTGATTTTGCGTTGTCGAAAAAAAAGATCGCAGCCTGCGGCAGCTCCTACAGGGATCGTGTGATTCCGTAGGAGCTGCCGCAGGCTGCGATCTGTTGACCTTTATGATCGTTCCCACGCTCTGCGTGGGAATGCCGCCATGGGCGCTCTGCGTCCGCTCTGGAAGTGACGCAGAGCGTCACGGGATGCAATCCCACGCGGGAGCGTGGGAACGATCATCTTAGCCGTGAACCGGCACGCCCTTGAGGTACGGCGCCGGTTCTGCGCCGAGGTTGTTCAGCAGACGCTCGCTGTACCAATCCACAAAGTTCACCACACCGAACTCGTAGGTCTTGGAGTACGGGCCTGGCTGGTACGCGGTGGAGTTGATCCCGCGCTGGTTCTCTTCGGCCAGACGACGGTCCTCATTGTTGGTGGCATCCCAGACTTCACGCATGCGGTCGACGTCGTAATCCACGCCTTCGACAGCGTCCTTGTGCACCAGCCATTTGGTGGTGACCATGGTTTCCTGCGCGCTGATCGGCCACACGGTGAACACAATGATGTGATCGCCCATGCAGTGGTTCCACGAGTGCGGCAGGTGCAGGATGCGCATCGAGCCCAGATCCGGGTTCTGGATCCGGCCCATGAGTTTCTTGCAGGCTTGCTTGCCGTCCAGGGTCATTGACACGGTGCCCTTGAGCAGTGGCATGCGCACGATGCGGTTACGCAGGCCGAAGCTGGCGTGAGCGTAAGGAATCTTCTCGGCTTCCCAGGCAGCGGCGGAAGCGGCTACGTGGTCCTTGAACGCCTGGTCGGCGCGTGGGTCGGTAACGTCGTCCCATTCCAGCAGGGTTTTCAGCAGTGCCGGGTGCGACGCGTTGCAGTGGTAGCACTCGCGGTTGTTTTCCAGCACCAGTTTCCAGTTGGCCTGTTCCACCAGGGTGGTTTGCACCGCCACCTTGGTGTTCTCCATGTCGTACGGTTCCATGTAATGGTTCAGTGTCGACAGGAAGTCATCAATGGCCGGCGGGTTTTCCGCGAGGCTGATGAAGATGTAGCCACCGGCGGTCTTCACGTTCACCGGCTTTAGGCCGTACTGCTTCATGTCGAAGTCGTCGCCCATCTCGCTGCCGGCGAACAACAGACGACCGTCAAGCTCGTAGGTCCACTGGTGGTAGTGGCAGACCAGTTTGGCAACTTTGCCTTTTTCGCTGGTGCACAGACGCGAACCACGGTGGCGGCAGACGTTATGAAAGGCATGAACCACGCCTTCTGCGCCGCGAATCACGATGATCGGGTTCTTGCCGATTTGCAGGGTCAGGTAGTTGCCCTTGGTCGGGATTTCGCAGGTCATGCCGGCGATCAGCCACTCTTTCTGGAAGATCTCCTGCATGTCGATATCAAATAACCGCTCATCAGAGTAGAACGGCTGTGGCAGCGAGAACGTACGCTCGCGCTCTTGCAGCATCTGCGCGGTGGCCTTGCGTGCGGGTTCCAGTGGATCGCCCAAGCTCAGGGTAGTGGTGACGTCCATCGTTTAAGTCCTCATGGCCATCTGTGTGGCCGGCGAATAGTGGCTGTATGGCCAGTGTAACGGGGTTGTACGGTCAAGTCCGGCGCCTGAAGTCCTGATCCTGCGTTGCCGCTCCTCGCCATAGCGGGCTATGACTCGTCGCGGCGCCTTGGCTCAGAACTTCATGCATCCGGGCTTGCTCCGTACAACCCCGTGACACTGGCCACGGTTGCTACGCAAGGCAGAAAACAGCGTTTATCTGTTGAAGCGAGTGTGGGGCCGGCGCAGGCCAGAACCTTATCCATGGGCGACATGGCCAAATCTGTTCCCGACGCGCAACCCCCAGTGGTTGGGGGCTGGTCGCGATAAGTACGTGAATGTCGTAGATAGGTAAGTGGCCACTGCACGCCTTGAGCAGAATCGGCAACATGAGGCCGACAGTCGGCCGTGGAGATCAGCATGTCCAATAGTTTCCTGAATCCGGTAACAACCCAGACCTGGGCCAATGGTCGGCACATCGTCCGTTGTGTCAAAGTCATCCAGGAAACCTGGGATGTGCGCACCTTCTGCTTTATGGCCGATCAGCCGATTCTGTTCTTCTTCAAGCCCGGGCAGTTCGTCACCCTGGAACTGGAAATCGACGGTGTGCCGATCATGCGCTCCTACACCATTTCCAGTTCGCCTTCGGTGCCGTACAGCTTTTCGGTGACCATCAAGCGCGTTCCGGGCGGCAAGGTGTCCAACTGGCTGCACGACACCCTGCATGAAGGCCAGGAGCTGGCGGTGCACGGCCCGGTCGGGCTGTTCAACGCCATGGATTTCACCGCGCCGAAAGTGCTCTACCTCAGCGGCGGCGTCGGGATCACCCCGGTGATGTCCATGGCCCGTTGGTTCTACGACACCAACGGCAATGTCGACATGGTGTTTATCCACAGCGCCCGCTCGCCCAAAGACATCATCTATCACCGCGAGCTGGAACATATGGCATCGCGGATCGACAACTTCAGCTTGCACCTGATCTGCGAGAAGCATGGCATGGGTGAGCCGTGGGCCGGTTATCGCGGTTACCTGAACCACAAAATGCTCGAGTTGATGGCGCCGGACTTCCTGGAGCGCGAAGTGTTCTGCTGCGGCCCGACGCCGTATATGAACGCGGTCAAGCGCTTGCTGGAAGGCGCTGGCTTCGACATGTCGCGATATCACGAAGAGTCCTTCGGCGCGACCCCGCCGGAAGCGCGCGCTGACGCCGTCGAACACGCCGAACAAGCGGCCGACGCGCCGCCAATCGATGCCGCCGACCTGCACCAGGTGGAATTCACCGCCTCCGGCAAAAGCATTCGCGTCGCACCGGGCGAAACCGTCCACGCAGCCGCCGCCAAACTCGGCCTGCTGATCCCCAAAGCCTGCGGCATGGGCATCTGCGGCACCTGCAAAGTGATGAAACTGGGCGGGGAGGTCGAGATGGAGCACAACGGTGGCATCACCGAAGAAGACGAAGCCGAGGGTTATATCCTCTCGTGCTGCAGCGTGCCGAAAGGGGATGTGCGGATCGAGTTTTAACCCGTTACTCCGGGGGAAGGGACGCAGAGCGTCCCGGGCTGCATTCCCACGCAGAGCGTGGGAATGAGCTCAACGAGCTCACGTGGAGCCCCCCAACCATGGTCGTTCCCACGCTCTGCGTGGGAATGCCTCTGGGGACGCTCTGCGTTCCTGTCTCGCCGCCGTCGTCCGGGAGTACGTTTCAATACCAGCGCTGAATCTCGATAAGCCCTTCCATCCCTGCATAGTTCCGAGCGCTTGAGTACCGCCAGTGCTCTGCCAGATCCACATACCCACGCTTCACCGGGTTGTGATGGATGTAATCCAGTTTTTGACGCATTACCGCTTCGCTATAGACCAACTCGGCGTGAGAACCTTCCTGCCACAGCTGATACACCCGATCGAGCTTATGGGCGCGCTTGCTGAAACGCAGGCGTTGCAGGGCTCGTTCTGCGCCTTTGCTTTGCAGATCGTCGATGATTTGTCGGGCGGTGAAAGATTTGAACTGACTGAGGCATTTGCTCAGGTCCGGAGCTTCGTCAACAAAGTGCAGATGGTTTTCCAGGATGACGTAGCCATACAGCTGTAAGTTCTGATGGGATTGTTGATAGCGCCAGCAATTGAGCAGGTGATCGACAATGTAGGGCCGGATGAACAACGGGAGCCACTCCATGATGGTGCAGGTCAGGAAGTGGGGCTTGTCGGGCTCGGTGATGGTGTAGCGGCTGCGGCCCATGGGTGCATTCCTTTGCTGCGTGGGAATGATCAGGGTGAGCGGGGTTGTGGGGTGGTGCTAGAGGACAGCGCCGCGGAGTTAGTGGGAAATTGCGACGCGCCTCTAATAATCGTTCCCACGCTCTGCGTGGGAATGCAGCCCGTGACGCTCTGCGTCACAACGGTGTCCGGCTCTACGTAGACGGTGAGGCAGGAACGCGGAGCGTCCCGAGAGGCATTCCCACGCGGAGCGTGGGAACGATCATGTGTCAGGCGCTCATCACTTCCCGAATATCCGCCGCCAGTTCTCGTACGCGCTCTACTTCTGTATCCCACGAGCACATGAAGCGGGCGCCGCCTTTGCCTATGAAGGTGTAAAAACGCCAGCTCTTGGCGGTCAGCGCCGCGACGGCCGATTCCGACAGTTGCAGGAACACGCCGTTGGCTTGCACCGGGAACATCAGTTCAACCCCTGGAATGTCGCTCACCAGCTCGCTCAGCAATTGCGCGCAGTAGTTGGCGTGGCGGGCGTGTTTGAGCCAGGCGTCGTTTTCCAGCAGGCCGACCCACGGCGCCGAGAGAAAACGCATTTTCGAAGCCAGTTGCCCGGCCTGTTTGCAGCGGTAGTCGAAGTCTTCAGCGAGTTTCTGGTTGAAGAACAGAATCGCTTCACCCACCGCCATGCCGTTTTTCGTCCCGCCGAAGCACAGCACGTCAACGCCGGCTTTCCAGGTCAGGTCGGCGGGCGAGCAATTGAGGAACGCGCAAGCGTTGGAGAAGCGCGCACCGTCCATGTGCAGATTCAGGCCCAGCTCTTTGCAGGTGGCGCTGATGGCGCGGATTTCTTCCGGGGTGTAGACGCTACCGACTTCGGTCGCCTGGGTCAGGGTCACGACGCGTGGTTTCGGGTAGTGGATGTCCTGGCGCTTGAGGGCGATTTCGCGGATCGATTCCGGGGTCAGTTTGCCGTTTTCGGTGCCTGCGATGAGCAGCTTGGAGCCGTTGGAAAAGAATTCCGGTGCGCCGCATTCGTCGGTTTCGACGTGGGCGGTTTCCGAGCAGATTACGCTGTGGTAACTCTGGCACAACGACGACAGTGCCAGCGAGTTGGCTGCGGTGCCGTTGAAGGCGAAGAACACTTCGCAGTCGGTTTCGAACAGTTTGCGGAAGTCGTCCGAAGCGCGTGCGGTCCACTCATCGTCGCCGTAGGCGCGTTGGTGGCCTTGATTGGCCTGTTCCATGGCCGCCCAGGCTTCAGGGCAGATGCCGGAATAGTTGTCGCTGGCGAATTGTTGGCTCTTATCGGTCATGGCCGGATCCTGTGGTCGATGATGGTGCGCACTTTAACCAGAATCGCAGGAAGCGCACATCTGCTGATTCTGTAGGAATAATTCCCGATGCGCGAGCGGTCCCCTGTAGCAGCTGGCGAAGCCTGCGTCCGGCCGCGAAGCGGTCGTAAAACGCTCAAAACGCGGTCTTGCAGGTAAATCGTGGATACCGGATTTGCGACCGATTCTCGGTCGAACGCAGCCTTCGGCAGCTGCTACGCAAGGCTTGCGTGCATAAACGATCAGCTACCAATGATCCCTGCGCGCCAGTCTATGTCGTAAACGCACCTTTGCGTGGCGTCCATAGGCATTTGGCCTGTCTGCGCCGGTCATACCATCGCATCCAAAGGGCACTGTCCAAGGACAGAGGCCTCACCGAGACGAATGGCGCACCGCCGCCGCTGGGAGAGACGCGATGTTCAGCAAGCAAGACCAAATCCAGGGTTATGACGATGCACTGCTGGCGGCCATGAATGCCGAGGAGCTACGTCAGGAAGATCACATCGAGCTGATCGCGTCGGAGAACTACACCAGCAAACGCGTCATGGAAGCGCAAGGCAGCGGCCTGACCAACAAATACGCTGAAGGCTATCCGGGCAAGCGCTACTACGGCGGTTGCGAGCACGTGGACAAGGTTGAAGCCCTGGCCATCGAACGCGCCAAGCAGCTGTTCGGTGCCGACTACGCCAACGTCCAGCCGCACTCTGGCAGCCAGGCCAACGCAGCGGTGTTCCTTGCCCTGTTGCAGGCCGGCGACACCGTACTGGGCATGAGCCTGGCTCACGGCGGTCACCTGACCCACGGCGCCAAGGTCAGCTTCTCCGGCAAGCTCTATAACGCTGTGCAGTACGGCATCGACACCAACACTGGCTTGATCGATTACGACGAAGTCGAGCGCATGGCGGTCGAGCACAAGCCAAAAATGATCATCGCCGGTTTCTCGGCCTACTCGAAAACCCTGGATTTCCCACGCTTCCGTCAGATCGCGGACAAAGTCGGCGCTTACCTGTTCGTCGACATGGCTCACGTCGCCGGTCTGGTCGCTGCCGGTCTGTACCCGAACCCGCTGCCGTACGCTGACGTGGTCACCACCACCACTCACAAAACCCTGCGCGGTCCACGTGGCGGTCTGATCCTGGCCCGTGCCAACGAAGAGCTGGAAAAGAAACTCAACGCTGCCGTATTCCCTGGTGGTCAGGGCGGCCCGCTGATGCACGTGATCGCCGCTAAAGCGGTGTGCTTCAAGGAAGCGCTGGAGCCTGGCTTCAAGGTTTATCAGCAACAAGTGATCGACAACGCCCAGGCCATGGCCAGCATCTTTATCAAACGCGGCTACGATGTAGTGTCCGGCGGCACCGACAATCACCTGTTCCTGGTCAGCCTGATCCGTCAGGGCCTCACCGGTAAGGAAGCTGACGCCGCTTTGGGTCGCGCTCACATCACCGTGAACAAGAACGCCGTACCGAACGACCCACAGTCGCCGTTCGTCACCTCGGGCCTGCGAATCGGCACCCCGGCGGTCACCACTCGCGGCTTCAAGGTCACTCAGTGCGTCGAGCTGGCCGGCTGGATCTGCGACATTCTCGACAACCTCGGCGATGCCGATGTCGAGGCCGATGTGGCGAAGAATGTGGCAGCCCTGTGCGCGGACTTCCCGGTTTACCGCTGAGAGCAGTTTTGGAGTAAATGACTATGCAACGCTACTCGGGCTTCGGCCTCTTCAAGCACTCCCTCAGCCACCATGAAAACTGGCAGAAGATGTGGCGCACGCCGACCCCGAAAAAGGTCTATGACGTGGTCATCGTCGGCGGTGGCGGGCATGGTCTGGCGACCGCCTACTACCTGGCCAAGGAGCACGGCATCACCAACGTGGCCGTGGTCGAGAAAGGCTGGCTGGGCGGCGGTAACACCGCGCGCAACACCACCATCGTTCGCTCCAACTACCTGTGGGACGAATCGGCGCACCTGTACGAACACGCGATGAAACTCTGGGAAGGCCTGTCCCAGGACCTGAACTACAACGTGATGTTCTCCCAGCGTGGCGTTTACAACCTGTGCCACACCCTGCAGGACATCCGTGATTCCGAGCGTCGGGTCAGCGCCAACCGCCTCAACGGCGTGGACGGCGAACTGCTCGATGCCAAGCAAGTGGCGGACGAGATCCCGTACCTCGACTGCTCGAAAAACACTCGCTACCCGGTGATGGGCGCTACCGTCCAGCGTCGCGGCGGTGTGGCGCGTCACGATGCCGTGGCCTGGGGCTTTGCCCGTGCCGCCGACGCCTTGGGCGTGGACCTGATTCAACAGACCGAAGTGATCGGTTTCCGTAAGGAAAACGGTGTGTGCATCGGTGTGGAAACCAACAAGGGCTTTATCGGCGCCAAGCGCGTCGGTGTGGTCACCGCAGGTAACTCCGGGCACATGGCCAAACTCGCCGGTTTCCGTCTGCCGATCGAATCCCATCCGCTGCAAGCGCTGGTGTCCGAGCCGATCAAGCCGATTATCGACAGCGTGATCATGTCCAACGCCGTACACGGTTACATCAGCCAGTCCGACAAGGGCGACCTGGTGATTGGCGCCGGTATCGATGGCTACAACGGCTACGGCCAGCGTGGTTCGTACCCGGTGATCGAACACACCGTTCAGGCCATCGTCGAGATGTTCCCGGTGTTGTCCCGCGTACGCATGAACCGTCAGTGGGGCGGCATCGTCGACACCACTCCGGACGCTTGCCCGATCATCTCGAAAACCCCGGTTCCGAACATGTTCTTCAACTGCGGTTGGGGTACCGGTGGCTTCAAAGCGACACCTGGCTCGGGCAACGTGTTTGCCGCAAGCCTGGCCAAGGGTGAAATGCACCCGTTGGCCGCTCCATTCTCCATCGACCGTTTCCACAGCGGTGCGTTGATCGATGAACACGGCGCTGCAGCTGTCGCCCACTAACAGGAGAAATCCCTATGTTGCACATCTTCTGTCCTCACTGCGGCGAACTGCGCTCCGAAGAGGAATTCCATGCATCCGGCCAGGCGCACATCCCGCGCCCACTGGACCCGAACGCTTGCACTGACGAGCAGTGGGGCGATTACATGTTCTTCCGTGACAACCCACGCGGGTTGCACCACGAGCTGTGGGATCACGTCGCCGGCTGCCGTCAGTACTTCAACGCCACCCGTGACACCGTGACCTACGAGATTCTCGAAACCTACAAGATCGGCGCCAAGCCGCAATTCACCGGTAAAGCAGACAGTCCGAAAGCGGCCGCGACGGCTCTGGGAGAGAAGGTATGAGCCAGATCAATCGTCTTTCCAACGGCGGCCGGATCGACCGCAATAAAGTCTTGAGCTTCACCTTCAACGGCCAGAGCTACAAAGGCTTCGAAGGCGACACCCTGGCCGCAGCCTTGCTGGCCAACGGTGTGGATATCATCGGTCGCAGCTTCAAATACTCTCGCCCGCGCGGCATCTTCGCCGCCGGTGCCGAAGAGCCGAACGCAGTGCTGCAGATCGGCGCCACTGAAGCCACGCAGATCCCTAACGTGCGCGCCACTCAACAGGCGCTGTACCAGGGCCTGGTCGCCAGCAGCACCAACGGCTGGCCGAGCGTCAACAACGACATGATGGGGATTCTCGGCAAGGTCGGCGGCAAGCTGATGCCGCCGGGCTTCTACTACAAAACCTTCATGTACCCGCAATCGTTCTGGATGACCTACGAGAAATACATTCGTAAGGCCGCAGGTTTAGGCCGTTCGCCGACCGAGAACGATCCGGATACCTACGACTACATGAACCAGCACTGCGACGTGCTGATCGTCGGCGCCGGCCCTGCTGGTCTGGCAGCCGCTCTGGCAGCCGCGCGCAGCGGTGCCCGGGTGATTCTGGCGGACGAACAGGAAGAGTTCGGCGGCAGCCTGCTCGACTCCCGCGAAAGCCTCGACGGCAAACCAGCCGCCGAATGGATCGCCAGCGTCGTCGCTGAACTGAAATCCCTGCCGGACGTGCTGCTGTTGCCGCGCGCCACGGTCAACGGCTACCACGACCATAACTTCCTGACCATTCACGAGCGCCTCACCGATCACCTCGGCGACCGCGCACCGATCGGTCAAGTGCGTCAGCGTATCCACCGGGTCCGCGCCAAGCGTGTGGTGCTGGCGACCGGCGCTCACGAGCGTCCATTGGTCTACGGCAACAATGACGTGCCGGGCAACATGCTGGCCGGCGCAGTCTCGACTTACGTCCGTCGTTATGGCGTAGCGCCGGGCAAGAAACTGGTGCTTTCCACCAACAACGATCACGCCTATCGCGTGGCGCTGGACTGGCTCGATGCCAGCCTGCAAGTGGTGGCCATCGCTGACGCACGGAGCAATCCACGTGGTGCGCTGGTAGAGGAAGCACGGGCCAAAGGCATCCGTATTCTGACCGGCAGCGCAGTGGTCGAAGCTCGTGGCAGCAAACATGTGACCGCGGCTCGCGTTGCGGCCATCGACGTCAAGGCCCACACCGTGACCAGCCCTGGCGAATGGCTGGAGTGCGATCTGGTGGCCAGCTCCGGCGGCTACAGCCCAGTCGTTCACCTCGCTTCGCACCTGGGCGGCAAGCCGATCTGGCGTGAAGACATCCTCGGTTTCGTACCGGGCGAAGCACCGCAAAAACGCGTGTGCGTCGGTGGTGTGAATGGCGTGTACAGCCTTGGCGACACGCTGGCCGATGGTTTTGAAGGTGGCGTGCGCGCTGCCAGCGAAGCCGGGTTCAAAGTGGTCCAGGGCGTGTTGCCAAAAGCCCTGACCCGTCTGGAAGAGCCAACCCTGGCGCTGTACCAGGTGCCTCATGAAAAAGCCACTGCACGGGCGCCGAAGCAATTCGTCGACCTGCAGAACGACGTCACCGCCGCCGCCATCGAACTGGCGACCCGCGAAGGCTTCGAATCGGTCGAGCACGTCAAACGCTACACCGCACTGGGTTTCGGTACCGACCAGGGCAAACTCGGCAACGTCAACGGTCTGGCCATTGCGGCGCGTTCCCTGAACGTGACCATCCCGCAAATGGGCACCACCATGTTCCGTCCGAACTACACGCCGGTGACCTTCGGTGCGGTAGCCGGTCGTCACTGTGGCCATATCTTCGAGCCGGTGCGTTACACCGCCCTGCAAGCCTGGCACGTGAAGAACGGCGCCGAGTTCGAAGACGTCGGTCAATGGAAGCGTCCTTGGTACTTCCCGAAAAACGGCGAAGACCTGCACGCCGCCGTCAAACGCGAATGTAAAGCCGTGCGCGACAGCGTCGGCCTACTCGATGCGTCGACACTGGGCAAAATCGATATCCAGGGCCCGGATGCGCGGGAGTTCCTCAACCGCGTTTACACCAACGCCTGGACCAAGCTCGATGTGGGCAAGGCCCGTTACGGCCTGATGTGCAAAGAAGACGGCATGGTGTTCGACGACGGCGTTACGGCCTGTCTTGCAGACAACCACTTCCTGATGACCACCACCACCGGCGGCGCTGCTCGTGTGCTGCAATGGCTGGAAATCTACCAACAGACCGAATGGCCAGACCTCAAGGTGTACTTCACCTCGGTCACCGACCACTGGGCGACGATGACCCTGTCCGGGCCGAACAGCCGCAAGCTGCTCAGCGAAGTCACCGACATCGATCTGGATCGGGACGGCTTCCCGTTCATGACCTGGAAAGAAGGCCTGGTAGGCGGTGTACCAGCGCGGGTGTTCCGTATTTCGTTCACCGGTGAGCTGTCCTACGAGGTTAACGTGCAGGCCGACTACGCCATGGGCGTACTGGAAAAAATCGTCGAGGCCGGCAAAAAGTACAACCTGACCCCGTACGGCACCGAAACCATGCACGTACTGCGGGCCGAGAAGGGCTTCATCATCGTCGGTCAGGATACCGACAGCTCGATGACCCCGGACGACCTGAACATGGGCTGGTGTGTTGGCCGGACCAAACCGTTCTCCTGGATCGGCTGGCGCGGCATGAACCGGGAAGACTGCGTGCGTGATCAACGCAAACAGTTGGTTGGTCTGAAGCCGATCGACCCGACCAAATGGCTGCCGGAAGGTGCGCAACTGGTGTTCAACACCAAGCAAGCGATTCCGATGAGCATGGTCGGTCATGTGACCTCCAGCTATGCCCACAACTCCCTGGGCTACTCGTTTGCCCTGGCTGTGGTCAAAGGCGGCCTCAAGCGTCTGGGCGAGCGAGTCTTCGCACCTCTGGCCGACGGCAGCGTGATCGAAGCGGAAATCGTTTCTTCGGTGTTCTTCGATCCGAAAGGCGATCGCCAGAACGTGTAAGTCGATCGTTCCCACGCTTCGCGTGGGAATGCATCCCGTGACGCTGCGCGTCACAAGAGCGGACGCAGAGCGTCCATGGCGGCATTCCCACGCAGAGCGTGGGAACGATCAACATACAGAATTCAGACAGGTGTCCCACATGACCACAGCCAACGTTTACCAACAGCGCCCAACCACCGGGGCAAAGGCCGAGTCGTCGCTGCATCACGCAGCCCTGCAAAGCCTGGTGGGCAAGGGCCGTAAAAACGCCGGTGTCACCGTGCGTGAAAAGAAACTCCTCGGCCATCTGACCATTCGTGGCGACGGCCATGACCCAGCGTTCGCCGCTGGCGTGCACAAGGCCCTGGGCCTGGAATTGCCAGTGGCCCTGACCGTCATCGCCAAAGGCGAAACCAGTCTGCAATGGATGGGGCCGGACGAATGGCTGCTGATCGTGCCGGGTGGTGAAGAATTTGCTGCCGAGAAAAAACTGCGTGAAGCGCTGGGTGCTCTGCACATCTCCATCGTCAACGTCAGCGGCGGCCAACAGATTCTCGAACTCAGTGGCCCGAAAGTCCGCGAAGTGCTGATGAAGTCCACCAGCTACGACGTGCACCCCAACAACTTTCCGGTGGGCAAAGCCGTCGGCACCGTGTTCGCCAAGTCGCAACTGGTGATCCGCCACACCGCCGAAGACACCTGGGAACTGCTGATCCGCCGCAGCTTCTCCGATTACTGGTGGCTGTGGTTGCAGGATGCAGCTGCGGAATACGGCCTTAGCGTTCAGGCCTGATACGGATGATCGTTCCCACGCTCCACGTGGGAATGCATCCCGTGACGCTCTGCGTCACAAAAACGGACGCAGAGCGTCCATGGCGGCGTTCCCACGCGGAGCGTGGGAACGATCAGTTCGCTACAGGAGTCACCGCACTATGAGCCGCGCCCCAGACACATGGATTTTGACCGCCGATTGCCCCAGCGTCCTGGGCACGGTGGATGCGGTGACCCGTTTTCTGTTCGAACAGGGTTGCTACGTCACCGAGCACCACTCCTTCGATGATCGGCTTTCCGGCCGCTTCTTCATTCGTGTGGAATTCCGTCAGCCCGACGACTTCGACGAACAGGCGTTCCGCGCAGGTCTGGCCGAGCGGACCGACGCTTTCGGGATGATTTTCGAACTGACACCGCCGCACCACCGGCCAAAAGTAGTGATCATGGTTTCCAAGGCCGATCACTGCCTCAACGACTTGCTCTACCGCCAACGCATCGGCCAGTTGTCCATGGACGTGGCTGCGGTGGTTTCCAATCACCCGGACCTCAAGCCCCTGGCCGACTGGCATGGAATTCCCTACTACCACTTCCCGCTGGACCCGAACGACAAGCCGGCGCAAGAGCGTCAGGTGTGGCAAGTCATTGAAGAGTCTGGTGCCGAACTGGTGATCCTTGCCCGCTACATGCAAGTGCTGTCGCCGGAGCTGTGCCGCAAACTCGATGGCAAGGCGATCAATATTCATCACTCCTTGCTGCCGGGTTTCAAAGGCGCCAAGCCGTATCACCAGGCGTACAACAAAGGCGTGAAACTGGTCGGCGCGACTGCGCACTACATCAACAACGACCTGGACGAAGGCCCGATCATCGCCCAGGGTGTGGAAGCGGTGGACCACAGCCACTATCCCGAAGACCTGATCGCCAAGGGGCGTGACATCGAAGGGCTGACGTTGGCGCGGGCGGTTGGGTATCACATAGAACGACGCGTATTTCTAAACGCCAATAGAACCGTCGTTCTTTAGATTTTGGGGGCCGCTTCGCGACCCATCGCGGGCAAGCCTCGCTCCTACGACGAGCGCGTACCCCTGTAGGAGCGAGGCTTGCCCGCGAGGCGTCCTCTCAAACGATACAGAAACACACAGGCAATAAACCCGAGCAATCAACGCGCTGCCTCCCATTGGCGACGCGAGCGCTACATAAAAACAACAGCGAGGTGAAAGCATGTCTGGTAATCGTGGTGTGGTGTATCTGGGCAATGGCAAGGTCGAAGTACAAAAAATCGACTATCCCAAAATGCAGGACCCGCGCGGCAGGAAGATCGAACACGGTGTCATCCTGCGTGTGGTGTCTACCAATATCTGTGGTTCGGACCAGCACATGGTGCGTGGCCGTACCACGGCCCAGACCGGTCTGGTTCTGGGCCACGAGATCACTGGTGAAGTGATCGAGAAAGGCAGTGATGTCGAGAACCTGAAGATCGGCGACCTGGTGTCGGTGCCGTTCAACGTCGCCTGTGGCCGTTGCCGTTCCTGCAAAGAGATGCACACTGGTGTTTGCCTGAGCGTTAACCCGGCGCGTCCCGGCGGTGCCTATGGCTATGTCGACATGGGTGACTGGACTGGCGGCCAGGCCGAATACGCGATGGTGCCGTATGCCGACTTCAACCTGCTGAAACTGCCGGATCGCGACCGGGCCATGGAAAAAATCCGTGACCTGACCTGCCTCTCCGACATTCTGCCCACCGGTTACCACGGTGCAGTGACCGCTGGTGTTGGCCCAGGTAGCACGGTGTACATCGCCGGTGCCGGTCCGGTCGGTCTGGCCGCTGCCGCTTCCGCTCGCCTGTTAGGCGCGGCAGTGGTGATCATCGGTGACGTCAATCCGATCCGCCTGGCTCACGCCAAGGCCCAGGGTTTTGAAATCGCCGACCTGTCCCAGGACACCCCGTTGCACGAGCAGATCGCTGCACTGTTGGGCGAGCCGGAAGTGGACTGCGCCGTCGATGCGGTCGGTTTCGAAGCCCGTGGTCACGGCCATGCCGGCGTGAAACACGAAGCACCGGCCACCGTGCTCAACTCGTTGATGGGCGTGGTTCGTGTTGCTGGCAAAATCGGCATCCCTGGCCTCTACGTCACCGAAGATCCGGGTGCAGTCGACGCCGCCGCGAAAATGGGCAGCCTGAGCATTCGCTTCGGTCTGGGCTGGGCCAAATCCCACAGCTTCCACACCGGCCAGACCCCGGTCATGAAGTACAACCGCCAACTGATGCAAGCCATCATGTGGGACCGCATCAAAATCGCCGACATCGTGGGTGTTGAAGTCATCAGCCTTGATGACGCGCCACGTGGTTACGGCGAGTTCGATGCCGGCGTGCCGAAGAAGTTTGTGATTGATCCGCATAAGTTGTTTAGTGCGGCGTGATAACGGAGTTGCAATGAAAAATGGAAGCTCTTTGGAGCTTCCATTTTTAATGCGTTTTTATGGCTGGAAAAGAACCTGTTTAGTCTGAGTGGGCGATTAGCTCCGTATGCTTTTTAGTACAAGACGTAACATTCTGTTGGATTCTTTAACTGCAAGCTGCCACATGACGCTGTTGTAGTTGTTCATATTGTTTTGGATCTCGTTGTGCATAACAACTGCTCTGTAGGGGAGGATGCCGTTAGCTTCTCCTTGCATTGCGGGTGTCAATATCTCCAAGTTCAGCTCTCCTTGGGCAGGGATAATCTGTGCCAATGACCGATCAGATACTGCATCAACTGTTTTCTTCATGGTTGTAGACGTAGAGGCAAGAGAGCCCAGGTCTTTGGATGGCAAGGATTTTAAAATCTGTTCTGTTATATGGGGTGCTCCGTTGATTTTTTCAAAGTAACCCAGCGGAGTGGCGGTATTTAGTTTCCTGGCCGTTTTCATTGCTTTTGGAAAGTGTTTTGCCATTAAAACCAGCCAACTGACATGCCCCGTCGGATCCCCCAGGTTCACCGGATCCCCCACACAATACGCATACGCATTCAACCCACCCTCCCCCAAACGGACTCCAACTGTCCGGGCTGTTGATTCGCATCAACACCGGGTTAAACGCTCGATAGCCATTGCCCAACACATAATGCCCGGTCACCGGGTCCGGGTGTTCGCCGTTGAAGCCGAGCAGGCTGAGCAAGCCGTTTTCCGGGGGGCGATGGCCGTAAGGTGTGTAGGCGATGGGATGGGGCTGTTTCGCGTCGAGCGCGCGCAATACCGAGCGCTGTTGATCGGTGGCGAGCAGGGTGGTTTGAACGGTGCCGCCCTGGCGCTGTTGTTGCGCCAGCAGCTGATCTCCCTGCTGAAAAATCGAGCGCTGCATCGAGCCCTGAATCTCGGTGGCCAGACGGTTTTTCAGGTAGAAGCGTTGGGTGCTGGCCTGCGCCGATGGCGTGCAAGCGGCGAGGCGATCCAGTGGGTCGTAGTGGTAGCGGCAGAGCAGGGTTTCGCGGTTCATCGGCATGGGATGAGTTCCCTGAGAGGTGCGTCGATTCAGGTTATTACTCTCCCTGAATTGGCCAAGGCTGCCTACTAGCAGAACTGCTAGGGTTGGGGGACGCAAGAGGCCGAAATCATCAACCATCGACGATGGGCCGCGAGGTTAAATCGAGGTTTGAGGTGAGTGCTTTAAATAAGTCTGTTTTTTGTCGCCGCTTCTGGGAACACTATAACTTCGACCTTCACTGGATAAGTGAATTTGCCTTTGACTTTCTTTTTTGCTTCTTTGGCGGTGTCTGCGTCCACTGATCCATATTGGTTACTGTGAGTGCCATTAACCGCGCGGGCGGTGTAGATGTAAGTAATCATTTAAGTTCCTTTTATTAGTTAGACAGTGATGTGCAAGGTGTCCGTCTGTAGGGGTGAAACCCTGTTGATAAATTTGTAAGTCCTGGATGATGTTTCGTCTACTGTCAGAAATTACAGGTTGCATCGACGAGTCTGGTGTTTCGGACGGGCGGTTGACTGTCTCAAAAGCGGGTTGATCGTTCCCACGCTCCGCGTGGGAATGCCTCACTGGACGCTCTTGGATGTGACGCAGAGCGTCACGGGCTGCATTCCCACGCGGAGCGTGGGAACGATCGGCGTGAGTTTTTTATGCCGAAGCTTGCGTCTGCAATCGCCGTCCGATCACGTCCATCAAGTCGCAGCCGTCGCGCAGGGGGATGGCGAGGACTCGGGCGAAGTCGTGGAGGACCAGCGCGTCGCTGCTGATTTCTTCGCGCAGGGCAAGGTTTTCCAGCAGCTGGGTCACGGCGCGGATGCGGTAGGCGGCCGTGTCGTGGAGCACGTCGAGGGGTGCCTGAGTGTCGATGAGCAGGGAGTGGAAGTCGTTGTCGATGCCGGTGATGGGCATGTATCGGTTCATGGTTTGCTCTCTATTTTGTTCGCTGAATGCCGTCACTATTCGTCGCCAAACGAAGGGTGGCGGCTGTACGCGGGTTGGCGAACCGGCAACAGAGAAAACCGGCAGACTCGAAAGTCTCCCGCGCACAGCCGCCATAAAACAAGCGGCTTTGCGGGTGCAAAAGTACCTGCAAGCAGACAACTTTTTGCATTCTCTCTGATGTCAGGTCGCCAAACCTGAATCGCCATGTGGGCGACGGGCGGACTATAAGCTTCATGCTTCGGGCGGTGCAAGGCGCGCGCGTGAGGGGATTTCCGAGAAAGGTGTAAGACCTGAGCTGCCTGATCGTTCCCACGCGGAGCGTGGGAACGATCAACTGCAACCTACAACGCCGCCAACGGCCCCTGATACAACACTGGCCCGGTCGGTTGTCCGGTCGGCGAGCCGCCTTGGGGTTCAAGGCTGACGGCCAACGCAATCGGTGTGCCGAGCAGGATTTGCTGCTCTTCGCTCAGGTTGATCCGGCCTTTGCCGTCAGCCGGCAGCAGGCCAAGGGAGATGGGTTTGCCATCAGCCGGAATGGCCCACAATTCCAGGCTGCGCCCAGGCGTAACGGCGGCGAGGGTCAGCGGCTCGACTTGCAGGTAGTCGTCATGGGCCTTGATCCGCAGCGCAGGTTGTTCGGTAGCACTGAGCAGTGTCGCGCTGTAACGGGCGTCGTCGCGGGTGTAGAGAATGCCCAGGGTCACGGCCACCAGCAGCGAGCACACCGCAGCCGTGACGCGTAGCCAATTCCAGAACGGGCGTTTCTCGGGCACATGTAATCGCTGCGGTTCGATGCGCGCGGTGATGGCCCGCCACACGCGATCCGGCACCGGCTCTTCGACCAGCGGCTCGTTCAGGCTGACGAGGGTTTCCTGCCACCGGGCCAGTTCAGCGCGCAGCGCGGCATCCTCGCGCAGCAGTTGTTCGAAACGCCGGCGGGCCGCAGCGGGCATCAGGCCAATGGCGTAATCGGCGGCCAGCGCGCGGCGCAGGCGGGGGGTCAGGTCGTTCATGCTTCAAGGCACCTGCGCAGGCGCTCCATACCGCGGCGAATCCAGGATTTGACCGAGCCCAATGGCGCGGCCAACTGTTCGGCCAGCTCAGAGCACGACAAGCCCTGAAAGTAGGCGACAGTGATCGATTGACGCTGCATGCCTTCGAGGTTTTCCAGGCAGCGGTTCAAGGCTCTGACGTCGCGCGCATTGCTCAGCAGTTCCTGGGCAGAAGGGGCGTCGTCGACCAGCGATTGCTCCGCGAATTTGCTCAGAGCCCGGTCACGATGCCTGCGCAACTGGTCGATGGCCTGATTGCGGGTGATGTTGATCATCCAGGTCAGTGGCGCCGACAGGTGCGCCTGGTAGCGTGACGCGTTGTTCCAGATCCGCACGAAGCTCTCTTGCAGCACATCTTCAGCCAGATCGCGATGTCCCATGAAGCGCAACGCCACGCCGTGCAAACGCGGGGCAACGCGGCGGTAGAGGGTTTCAAACGCGCCTCGATCGCCCAGTGAACACTGAGCCAGAAGCTGTTTGAGCTGATCGGCGTCGTCGGTGGAAATGACGGTTCTCCAGGTGGACGATATAGGGACGGTTGGCTGCGCACTGTGCCGGTTGCAGGCAGAGGTTAGTTCACGGTGCGCCGTTGTTCCATTCACGGGCAGGTCCCTCAAAGCAAACGCCGGCCCTGATGCGCAGGGCCGGCATCAATGCTCAGCTTTTAGGCAGCAGCACTTTGTCGATGACCTGGATCACGCCGTTGGACTGGTTAACGTCGTAGGTGGTGATGTCGGCAGTGACGCCTTTCTCATCCTTGAGCACGATGTTGTGCGGGCCGTTCATCATGATCCACAGCTTGCCGCCGCTGACAGTGGTCAGTTCGGCCTTGCCGCCACCGGCCTTGATGCGTTTGGTCAGCTCCGTCATGTCGAGCTTACCGGCGACCACGTGGTAGGTAAGGATATGGGTGAGGGTGGCTTTGTTTTCCGGTTTGAGCAGGGTGTCGACGGTGCCGGCGGGCAGGGCGGCGAACGCCGAGTTGACCGGCGCGAACACGGTAAACGGACCTTTGCCTTTGAGCGTGTCGACCAGCCCGGCGGCTTTCACGGCGGTGACCAGGGTGGTGTGGTCGGCTGAGTTGACGGCGTTATCGATGATGTCTTTGCTCGGCATCATGCTTTGGCCACCGACCATCACGCTGTCGTGGCTCATGTCGGCTGCTTGTGCGATGGTCATCGTCAGGCCGCTGGAAAGGGCCAGGGTCAGCAGGCTGGCGATCAACGGGGTTTTAATCGAAGTGCGTTTCATGGTGATGATCCTTATTAGGAGAATCGGCCAGGAATGTCTGTCCGTGCTTGATATACGCAGGCGGGCGAACACTGGATGCGGTGCGCGGAAAATTTATTTCGGCTGGATTCCACAAGGCTTGCCGAACGGCTGGCGCAACGCAGCGGACGCGGGGAACAATCCTGGTCCTTGCCAGTCCAACGGACTGTTTTGCGCCACCCGTTGGGTGGCATTCATGGCCCAAGAGGTTGTCTCGATGAAGATTTCACGCGGTATTGCACTGGCTTCGCTCATGACCCTGGCGGCAAGCCCGGTTTTTGCCGCTTTCAACCTGAGCGATGTGGCCAACGCAGTCTCCGGTGCGCAAGGCAATCAGAGCGGCGACGCAGCGGTCGCGGCAATACCGCAAGCGGCCGGTTTGCTCGACACGCTCGGTTCGCAGCTCAACATCACTCCGGAACAGGCGATCGGCGGTACCGGCGCAATGCTCGGGCTGGCGAGAAATCAGCTGAGCAGCGGTGATTATTCGCTGCTGGGCAAAAGCGTGCCGGGCCTGGATCAGCTCACGGGTAACGGTGCATTGGGCGGCTTGGGTGGTTTGAGCACAATGCTCGGCGGCCAGTCTGGCCAATCTCCATTGCTGGACGGCCTGCTGGGCAATGTCAAAGACACCAACGACCTGAACAACGCCTTCGGCGCCTTGGGCATGGACAGCGGAATGGTCGGCCTGTTTGCCCCGGTGATTTTGCAATTCCTCGGTCAGCAGGGCGTTGGTGGTTCGCTGCTGCAAAGCCTGGGCGGGATCTGGGGCGCCGGTAGCTGATTCAACGACGCTCGGCGCGCAAGGCGTCGATGCGCTGGTCCTTCTCGGTCCAGAGCTGGTTGACCCAGTTCTGGACGGTCTGGCGAAACACCGGATCGTTTTCGTAATCACCCTGCCATAACGCAGGAGTCAGCTCTCGGGTCTGGATGTCGATGATCACCTTGGGCACATCACCGCTGATCAAACTCCAGAACCCCGGGATCTTTTCCTGCGGGTAAACCACAGTAACATCCAAAACCGCATCCAGCTGTTCGCCCATGGCCGCCAGCACGAAGGCCACGCCGCCAGCCTTGGGGTTGAGCAAATGGGTGAACGGTGAATGTTGCTGCGCCCGTTTGGTCGGGGTGAAACGGGTCCCTTCCAGGTAGTTGACCACGGTCACCGGCTGACGCTTGAACAGCTCGCAGGCGACTTTGGTGATCTCCAGATCCTTGCCATGCAGCTCCGGGTGTCTGGCCAGAAACGCCTTGGAGTAGCGCTTCATGAACGGGTAGTCGAGCGCCCACCAGGCGAGTCCGAGAAACGGCACCCAGATCAGTTCTTTCTTGAGGAAGAATTTGAAGAACGGCGTGCGTCGGTTGAGGGTCTGGATCAGCGTCGGGATGTCGACCCAGGACTGGTGGTTGCTGATCACCAGGTAGGAGGTGTCCTGCCGCAGACCTTCACCGCCGCGAATGTCCCATTGGGTGGGGATGCACCGGGCGAAGATCAGCTTGTCGATTTCGGCCCAGGTTTCGGCGATCCACATCACCGCCCAGGAGGCGTAATCGCGCAAGCGGCCGGGCAGGATCAGTTTGAACAGGGCAAACATCATTAGCGGTCCGAACAGGGCCAGGGTGTTGAGCAACAGCAGCAGGGTAACGAAACTGCCGGTGAGCAGGCGGCGCATAAATAACTCTTGAGATCATCAGGGCGCGCCATGATAAGCAGCTTGGGGTCAGAGGCCAAATGCTGACGCACTGACGAATGTTTCACCTTTGGTTGGGTAGGGTGGTTTTCGAATCGCAACGCAGATCCCTTAGATGATCGTTCCCACGCTCTGCGTGGGAATGCCTCGCTGGACGCTCTGCGTCCGCTCTTGTGACGCAGAGCGTCACGGGCTGCGTTACCACGCAGAGCGTGGGAACGATCTAACTTACTGTGCTTTTTGCGGTCTAGAATTCGACGTCATCGCCCCATTCCCCCAAGGAACCCTCCCACCGTGAAATCCGTTCTTGTTCTGTTGTCCCTCCTGGCCCTGCCGGTCATGGCCGCCGAGCCGACCCTTTACGGGCGCTACGAATACATCAAGCTGCCGGAGCTCGGTGAGACCCTTCAAGCCAAAATGGACACCGGGGCCCTGACCGCATCGCTGTCGGCCAAGGACATCGAGACCTTTACCCGTGATGGCGAAAACTGGGTGCGTTTCCGCCTGGCGACCAAGGGCGCAAGCAGCAAGGTCTATGAGCACAAGATCGCGCGGATCAGCAAAATCAAAAACCGCGCCGATGAAGAAGACGACGGCGTGAGCGAAGTCAGCAAGCGCCCGGTCGTCGATCTGGAATTGTGTCTGGGCAACATCAAACGCACCGTCGAGGTCAACCTGACCGACCGCAGCAGCTTCAACTACCCGCTACTGATCGGCGCCAAGGCGTTGCGTGAGTTCGGTGCGGCGGTGAACCCGGCGCGGCGCTTTACGGCGGATAAGCCCGATTGCTGATTCGGCTTTACCGCGGGGCCTGATTCATGAGTTGTTTTTGATCGCACCCACGCTGGTGCGTGGGGACGATCAGTACTGAGTTCAAACCGGCGGCTGAGTTTCGATCATCGACGGTCGCTGACTGACTTCGGCATACCAGGCGCCAAGTTTTGGATTGGCTGCGCGCCAGTTCAGGTCCGGGTGGCGGAAGTCCAGGTAGCCGAGGGCGCAGGCGACGCTGATGGCGGCGACGTCGAAATGGCAGGTGAGTTCGGCGATGGCGTCTTGCTCAAGAACGGCCAGGGCGCGGCGGATTTTGTCGCGTTGGGCGTCGAGCCACTCGTCCCAGTGTTTTTCCGGGGCGCGCAGGGCGACTTCATAGCGCACCAGCACCGAGGCATCCATGATTCCATCGGCCATCGAGGCCAGGGTCAGGCGCCGCCAACGGGCCGAGCCATCACGGGGGATCAGTGGATTGCCGACGTGTTGATGGTCGAGGTAATCGAGAATCACCCGGCTGTCGTGCAGCACGTTGCCGTCGGCCAGGCGCAGGGCCGGGATTTTGCCCAGCGGGTTGTCCTGATTGAGGGCAGCGTCCGGGCTGACCGGGCTGAGTTGGCTGTTTTGCAGCGCCACACGGTTCAGTTGACCGGTTTCGTGGAGCAGCACCATTACTTTGCGAACGTAGGGCGAGGCAGGGTTGTGGAACAAGGTCATGCTGGGGGTGAACATGGCTTTCCTCGGCGGTGATCAGGGAACAGGGGCTTAGCCTAGTAAGTTCCGGGACTGCTGGCGAGGGTTCTGTGTCGCTGGTGGAATCGCTTCGCGGGCAAGCTTCGCTCCTGCACCTTCATCCTGGGGTGACCACCTCCCCATAGGGGCCGGCGATTATTTGTTAAAACGAATGCGCTTGTTGCCGGCGTTTCCACTGGCTCAGGCGCTGTTGCAGATTCAGCGGGCTATGAATCTGCTGCTGCCGGGCACGGCTGAACAGGATCAGCGCCAGTTCGGCGGTGGCCAGGGCGTCAGCGCTGGCGTGGTGGCGTTCGCCGACCTGCAATTTGAAATGCTTGAGCCAGTCATCCAGTCCGGCTTCGCGGATGTGCACCTGGGGACAGAGCAGCGGCGCCATGTCCGCGATGTCCAGAAATGGATGCTGCAAGCGATAACCCAGGCTGTCCTTCAAGGCTCGCCCGAGCATGTGCTGATCGAACGGCGCATGGTAGGCCAGCAACGGGCTGTCGCCGACGAACTCCATGAAGTCCAGCAAGGCTTCGACCGGATCGCTCCCGGCGGCGATGGCGCTGGGACCCAGACCGTGGATCAGCACACTGGGGCTGAGTTTGTGCTCAGGGCGCTGCAGGGTTCGCTCGAATTGCTGGCTGAAATCGATAGCGCCGTCCTCAATCACCACCGCGCCGATGGACAGCACCAGATCCTTGTTCAGGTTCAGCCCGGTGGTTTCCAGATCGAGCACCACCCAACACTGCTCGCGCAGGCTGCATTCGCCCGGCTCCGGGGGGACCGCCAAGCGTTCCAGTCGCAGTTTCTGTTCGGCGGTCAGTGTCGGGCTGTTGAGACGTAGCCAGGAGAACAGGTTCATAGCTGATACCTATGCATCAGACTGCTTTGCAGGCGTTGGGCCTGGCGCAATGACTCACGCAGGATTCGCCGATCCAGGTGATTGAGGCTGTCGGGATCGACCCGGTTGGAGTAGGGCAGGTTTTCGCGCGATTGCAGCTGATGTTGCTGCATGCGGGTTTGCTGGATGAAGTGGTAGGCCTCCTCATAGGCAGCACCGTCCAGCCGTTCGATAACCTCCTTGGCCACCAGTTGGCGCAAGCGTTCCAGGGTGTTGTTGGCTTCAATGCCGTTGGCCAGAGCCAACAGTCGTGCGCCGTCGACGAAGGGGGTCAGCCCCTGAACTTTCAGATCCAGTGTGGCTTTTTCGTTGCCTTTGCGGGCCAGGACGAACTCGCGCAAACGCCCCACGGGCGGGCGATGGCGCAAGGCGTTTTGCGCCATCATGCGCTGGAACAGAGGGTTGTCGGCAACCTGCAGGAGAATGTTACGGCGCAATTGCTCACAGCCCTGCTCATCACCCCAGACCACCCGCAAGTCGAAATAGATGCTCGAACCCAGCAGGTTCTCCGGAGTCGCTTCACGGATGAACGCCGCAAAACGCCGGGCCCACTCGGCACGGGACAAACACAGCTCGGGGTTGCCGGCCATGATGTTGCCCTTGCACCGCGTGAAACCGCACAGCGCCAGGCTCTGATTGATCTGCTGCGCCAGTGGCAGCAACTTGCTACGGATCTCGGCGGCGTGTGCGGCGTCTTTCGCTTCGAAGAGAATGCCGTTGTCCTGATCGGTATGCAGCGTCTGCTCGCGACGACCTTCGCTACCAAAACACAGCCAACTGAACGGCACACCGGGGTCGCCCTTGTCCGCCAGTGTCAACTCGATAACGCGGCACACCGTATGGTCGTTGAGCAAGGTGATGATGTGGGTGATCTGGGTCGAGGATGCGCCGTGGGCGAGCATGCGCTCCACCAGTTGGCCGATTTCGCCGCGAATCGCCACCAGGTTTTCCACCCGAGGCGCGTTGCGGATGGTCCGCGCCAGGTGCACCAGATCGACCCGTTGCAGGGAAAACAGATCACGCTCCGAGACCACGCCGCACAGGCGTTGATCCTTGACCAGGCAGACATGCGCGATATGCCGTTCGGTCATGGCAATTGCAGCATCGAAGGCACTGTGATCCGGCGTCAGGAAAAACGGCGCCTGAGTCATGTGCTGTTCGATGGCCTGGTTGAAATCGCTGGTGCCATCGGCGACCACCTGGCGCAGGTCGCGCAGGGTGAAAATGCCGATTGGGGCTTTTTGTTCATCGACCACGACGATGCTGCCGACCTGCTGCTCGTGCATCAGCGTCACCGCTTCGCGCAATGGCGTCATCGGACTGCAGGACACCGGGTGGCGCATGGCCAACTCGCCCAGGCGGGTGTTGAGCGAATACTGGGTGCCGAGGGTTTCCACGGCTTTTTGCTGAACTTGCTGGTTGACCTGATCAAGCAGGCTGCTGACCCCGCGCAGAGCGAAGTCGCGGAACGGGCTCGATAGTGCGAACAACTTGATAAAGGCTAACTTGTTCAGTTGCAGGCAAAAGGTGTCTTCCCCCGCCAGGTGTTCGGTGCGGGTCGCACGTTCGCCGAGCAGTGCGGCAAGCGGGAAACACTCGCCAGTGGTGATTTCGAAGGTGGTTTCGGTACCGCCCTTGGCGGTGTGCGGGCGTTCACCGACCACTCGCCCTTGCTTGACGATATAAAAGTGCTCAACCGGCCCGTCGGCGGGTTTGATGATGCTGTCGCCCGGCGCATAGAAGCGCAGCCGGCATTGCTCGACCAGGTAAGCCAGGTGAGCGTTTTCCATTTGATTGAACGGCGGGAACCGCTGAAGGAATTGCATGGTGCCGTGGATGTTCTGCAACACGGCGGTTTTCCCTGCCTGGGTGAAGGCATCCGCTTTACTCATAACCATTACCGCAGTCTTTTTTGAATTGTCGTTGTCAGATCATTAGCCATGGTCGGCCCCTCTGCGCAGGGTGCCCATTGGACGTAAGTCTATGTAGCCGCTGTACTAGTGGGAGTTGTCTTACGCAATAAGTGCGAAAAACCTTTCATAAGCCCTCTTGGAAAATTATCCGACGAAGTGCACATTGGAGGCTGGCTTAGCGATGTCAGACCACTGTGCTAGGGGATTGATTAGAAAACGTAGAGAAACGTATGTCTGACCACGATATTTTGAGTGATGCCGAGCGCGAGGCGCTGAGCGCCGTCATGCTGGAACCGGATCTGCCGCCGCAGCGCGTGTTGATCGCCGATGACGATAAGGACGCGCGCGAGCTGTTGGCGGAAATTCTTGGTCTGGATGGCATTCGCTGCATGACCGCAGCCAGCGGCAAAGCGGCGCTGGAACTATTGGACTCGAATAAATCGATTGGTCTGCTCATCACCGATCTGCGGATGGCACCGTGCAATGGTCTGGATTTGATACGCAAGGTGCGCGAGTCGGAGCGGGCGGAGCTGCCAATAATCATCATTTCCGGGGACGCCGATGTCCGCGATGCCATTGATGCGATGCACTTGAGTGTGGTGGATTTCCTGCTCAAGCCGATCGATGCTGGCCAGTTATTGGCGCTGGTGAAGCATGAGCTGGGAGTGGTGCCGTAGGGGGCGAATTTAGGTTGCCTGTCATATCGCCATCGCGGGCAAGCCTCGCTCCTACAGGTACATGCAATCCGTAGGAGCAGGGGGGACGCCTAGTTCTTGCCCGCGATGGACTCACTGCACAATCCAAGCGAACACAAAAAAGCCCTGATCTTGCGATCAGGGCTTTTTGTTATCTACCGCTAACGCTTATTCACAGACCATTCTTGGCCTTGAACTCGCGGCGACGACGGTGCAGGACCGGCTCGGTGTAACCGTTCGGCTGTTGGGTGCCTTCGATTACCAGTTCGACGGCCGCCTGGAAGGCGATGTTGCTGTCGAAGTCCGGTGCCAGCGGACGGTACAGCGCGTCGTTGGCGTTCTGGCGATCAACCACCGGCGCCATGCGCTTGAGGCTTTCCAGTACCTGGGCCTCATTGACGATGCCGTGACGTAACCAGTTGGCGATGTGCTGGCTGGAAATACGCAGCGTGGCACGGTCTTCCATCAGGCCGACGTCGTTGATGTCCGGTACTTTCGAGCAACCCACGCCTTGGTCGATCCAGCGCACCACATAACCGAGGATGCCCTGGGCATTGTTATCCAGTTCGTTCTGGACTTCTTCGGCCGACCAGTGGGTGTTGCTCGCCAACGGGATGGTCAGGATATCGTCGATCGACGCGCGACCACGCTTGGCCAGCTCGGCCTGACGGGCGAACACGTCGACCTTGTGGTAGTGCAGCGCGTGCAGTGCCGCTGCGGTCGGCGATGGCACCCAGGCAGTGTTGGCGCCGGCCAGCGGATGAGCGATTTTCTGCTCGAGCATCGCGGCCATCAGGTCGGGCATGGCCCACATGCCTTTACCGATCTGGGCGCGACCTTGCAGGCCGGTGCTCAAACCGATATCGACGTTCCAGTCCTCGTAGGCGCCGATCCACTTCTCTGACTTCATGGCCGCTTTGCGCACCATCGCGCCCGCTTCCATGGAGGTGTGGATTTCATCGCCGGTGCGGTCGAGGAAACCGGTGTTGATGAACACCACACGCTCGCTGGCCGCTTTGATGCAGGCCTTGAGGTTGACCGTGGTACGCCGCTCTTCGTCCATGATGCCGACTTTGAGGGTGTTGCGTGGCAGGTCGAGAACCTCTTCGATGCGACCGAACAGCTCGTTGGTGAACGCCGCTTCTTCCGGGCCGTGCATTTTCGGTTTAACGATGTAGACCGAGCCGGTGCGGCTGTTTTTGCGCGAGCTATTGCCGTTGAGGCTGTGAATCGCTGCGAGACTGGTGACCAGACCGTCGAGAATCCCTTCCGGCACTTCGTTGCCGTCTTTGTCGAGAATCGCGTCGATGGTCATCAAATGGCCAACGTTACGCACGAACAGCAGGGAACGGCCGTGCAGGCTCAGTTCGCTACCGTCGAGCGCGGTGTAGCGGCGGTCGGCATTCATGGTGCGAGTAAAAGTCTTGCCGCCCTTGGACACTTCTTCACACAGGTCGCCCTTCATCAGGCCGAGCCAGTTGCGGTAGATCACCACTTTGTCATCGGCATCGACAGCGGCGACCGAGTCTTCGCAGTCCATGATGGTGGTCAACGCAGCTTCCATCAGCAGGTCTTTGACGCCGGCAGGGTCGGTCTGGCCGACGGGGGAGCTGGCGTCGATCTGGATTTCGAAGTGCAGACCATTGTTTTTCAGCAGGATCGCGGACGGCGCCGCGGCGTCGCCCTGGAAGGCGATCAGCTGTGCGTCGTTGCGCAGGCCGCTGTTACTGCCACCTTTAAGGCTGACCACCAGTTTGCCGTCGACGATCTTGTAGCCGGTGGAGTCGACGTGGGAGCCGGCCGCCAATGGCACGGCTTCGTCGAGGAAGGCGCGGGCGAAGGCAATGACCTTGTCGCCACGGACCTTGTTGTAGCCTTTGCCTTTCTCTGCGCCGTCGGCCTCGCTGATGGCGTCAGTGCCATACAACGCGTCGTACAGCGAGCCCCAGCGAGCGTTCGAGGCGTTGAGGGCGAAGCGGGCGTTCATCACCGGTACGACCAGTTGTGGACCGGCCATGCGAGCGATTTCGTCGTCGACGTTTTGCGTCGTTGCCTGGAAATCGGCCGCTTCTGGCAGCAGATAACCGATGTCTTGCAGAAAGGCTTTGTAGGCCACGGCGTCATGGGCCTGGCCTGCTCGGGACTGGTGCCAGGCATCGATTCGCGCCTGGAGGTCGTCGCGTTTGGCGAGTAGGGCTTTGTTCTTCGGTGCCAGGTCATGAATGACCTTGTCAGCACCGGCCCAGAACTTATCGGCGGTGAGGCCGGTACCGGGAATGGCTTCGTTGTTCACGAAGTCGAACAGGACTTTGGCGACCTGCAGGCCACCGACTTGAACGTGTTCAGTCATTGCTTGCCTCACTCTGCTCAGCTATTTCGCTTTTCAGCTCTTCAATTTAACAATGAAGCCTCTGGCCATTTAAACCACAAACCCCCGCACCAGTACATGCCATTGCTGGCGGCTGGGTGGGTCCAATCAACGGCTCCAAGCCTTGCTGATAGGGCTTTTCGGGGTTGCGATGGCGCCTTGGCAGACATCGATCCAACGTTATGTAGTGCGCGCTACGGCATACTACATGATGAATTGCGGTTGTGAAAATTAGACTAAATACGTCGTTTAGCGACTTAAGCCAGCTATCCGGTCACGCTGGGGGACAGGATGTTCTCAAAAAACTATTGGATTGTTCCAGATAAATATAAAAACAGTACACGATTAGTTTTCTGCAGGAGCGAGCTTGCTCGCGATGAGGCCCGGACAGACACAAGCAGAGTTCAATGTGGCGGCGCCTCTGACAGCATCGCGAGCAAGCTCGCTCCTACAGGGTAAGCAGCAAGGCAGTTTGACCGCATGGATGCAAGGCTTGCCTATACTTGCCCTTCTATAATAAAAGTCATGACAAGAGGGCTGCGCCATGGACCACCTCGTACTTACCGTATTCGCCCCGGATAAAGCCGGTCAGGTCGAGCGCATCGCCCAGTGCATTGCCGAGCACGGCGGCAACTGGCTGGAAAGTCGTATGTCGCGCATGGCTGGGCAATTCGCCGGGATCCTGCGGGTCGGCGTGCCGGCCGAAGCCTATGATGAATTGGTGGATGCGCTGCAAGGGCTGTCAGAGCAAGGTATCCGCGTGATGATTGCCGAAAGCAGTATCGAGCAATCCTGCACCTGGAAGCCGATCGCTATGGAGCTGGTGGGCAATGACCGGCCGGGGATTGTGCGCGATATCACGCGGCTGTTGACCGAACAGGGTGTGAACCTGGAGCGGCTGGTCACTGATGTGCGGCCGGCACCCATGAGTAGCGAACCGCTGTTCCATGCCGAAGCCATTCTGGCGGTGCCGTTGACCTTGTCCCTGGATGTATTGCAGGCGCGCCTGGAAACTCTGGCGGATGACTTGATGGTCGAATTGGTGTTGCGTAGCGAGGTGTAAGCCAGAGGCAAAGGTTATCCAAGTAAAACGTGCACCTGCCTGTGGATAACCTGTAGAGATGCACCGCAAGCCCGGGCCGGCCGGGGTTCTTCAGGAACTGAGCAAAAAACGAACAGTTTCAAGGGCTTGTGCACAAACGGCGGGGATCACGCTGTGGATAACCTTGGGAAAGATGCTTGCAGGCCACGTCAATCCTGGCCTGCAGAGCTTTGTGTGTTTTTTGATCAGGCGCGCCGGCGCAGGCTGATCCAGGCATCCACGCTGTAAATTGCCAGACCTGCCCAAATAAACACGAATGCGATCAAGGTGCTTGAAGACAAATGCTCGCCAAACAACAGCACTGCCTGCGATAGCACCAGGGTCGGCGCTATGTATTGCAGGAAGCCCAGGGTGGTGTAGGGCAAGTGTCGTGCCGCCGCGTTGAAACACACCAGCGGCACCAGGGTGATTGGCCCTGCGGCCACCAGCCACCACGCTTGGGAAGTCCCCCAGAACTCAACCTGAGCGCTGGTCGCTACCGGGTTGAGCAGCAACCACGCAAGGGCAATCGGTACCAGCATCCAGGTTTCCACCACCAGCCCGGGTAACGCCTTGACCGGTGCCTGCTTGCGGATCAGTCCATAGAAACCAAAGGTCAGCGCCAGTATCAGCGATACCCACGGCAGGTTGCCGACTTGCCAGACTTGCTGCGCCACACCAATGGTCGCCAGGCTCACTGCCAACCACTGCATGCGCCGCAGACGCTCGCCCAGCAACAGCATGCCCAGCAGCACGTTCACCAGCGGATTGATGTAATAGCCGAGACTGGCTTCGAGCATGCGGCCGTTATTCACCGACCACACATAGGTCAGCCAGTTGGCCGCGATCAGCATGCCGCTCAAGGCCAGAATCGCCAGTCGCCGCGGGTTTTCGCGCAGTTCGCGCCACCAGCCAGGGTGCTTCCAGACCAATAGCAGCAGTGAGCCGAACAGCGCAGACCAGAGCACCCGGTGGACGATGATTTCCACAGCGGGCACGCTGGCGATGGCTTTGAAGTAGAGCGGGAACAGTCCCCAAATGATGTAGGCGGTCAGACCCAGAGTGTACCCGCGACGCGGGTTGGCGGCTTGCATGCAGAATCCTTGCTTAGGCAGCTAACAAAGCAGTGATTGTAGGGTGGTTGTATAGATGTGTCGTGTTCGCTTTTTTTGTAGGAGCGAGCTCGCTCGCGATGGACTCAAGGGCGACGCGTTTATTCAGAAAACACGCGTTATCGTTAACGTCCATATCGCGAGCAAGCTCGCTCCTACAAGGGATCAGAACAACTTCAAAGGTTCTTCATTGAGTGCGGCAAGCTGCTCGCGCAATGCCAATACCTGATCGCCCCAATAACGCTCTGTACCGAACCACGGGAAGCTGCGGGGGAATGCCGGATCATCCCAACGTCGGGCCAGCCAGGCGCTGTAGTGCATCAGACGCAGCGCGCGCAACGGTTCGATAAGCGCCAGCTCACGCGAGTCGAAGTCATGGAACTCGCTGTAGCCGTCCATCAATTCGGACAGCTGACCGAGACATTCCTGACGGTTGCCGGCGAGCATCATCCACACATCCTGCACCGCCGGGCCCATGCGGCAGTCGTCAAGGTCGACGATGTGGAACATTTCATCGCGGCACATCATGTTGCCGGGGTGGCAGTCACCGTGCATGCGGATGTTCTGATGGGGCGTGGCCTGGTAGACCTCTTGCACCCGCTTGAGCAGATCGCGGGCGACCGACTCGTAGGCAGGAAGCAAGCTGCGAGGAATGAAATTGCCTTCGAGCAAGGTCGTCAGTGAATCTTGGCCAAAGTTTTTCACCCCGAGGGCTTCGCGGTGTTCGAATGGACGGGTGGCACCGACCGCATGCAAACGGCCAAGCAATTGCCCGAGGCGATACAGCTGATCCAGGTTGCCCGGCTCTGGCGCACGGCCGCCACGGCGTGGGAACAGGGTGAAACGAAAACCCGCGTGTTCGAACAGGCTTTCGCCGTTGTGCACAATGGGGGCTACCACTGGAACATCGCATTCGGCGAGTTCGTAGGTAAAGCGGTGTTCTTCGAGGATCGCCTCGTTGGTCCAGCGCTGTGGGCGGTAGAACTTGGCGATCAGCGGCTCGGAGTCTTCGATGCCGACCTGGTAAACGCGGTTTTCGTAGCTGTTGAGCGCCAGAATACGGGCGTCACTGTGAAAGCCGATGCTTTCAACAGCATCGAGCACCAGGTCGGGTGTAAGGGTTTCAAACGGATGGGCCATGCTGACTCCTGCGCGCAGCAGGCTGCCGCGTCCGGCCAGACATGGTAGCGCAGACGGAGCGTCTTTAGTGGTTGATCGTTCCCACGCTCTGCGTGGGAATGTCTCACTGGACGCGCAGCATCGCTTGGGCAGTGACGCAAAGCTCACTGGCTGCATTCCCGCGCAGAGCGTAGGGAACGATCGTTACGCGCCGATGATTCCGCCATCTTCACGGGTGATCGCCATTACCGACGACCTCGGCTTGCCGTTGGGCAAGTGCTCCGGGAAGGTCGAACCGCCGTTCTCGCCCGGGTGCTGAATACCGACGAACAGGGTTTTGTGATCCGGCGAGAAGCTGATACCGGTTACTTCGCAACCCACCGGGCCGACCATGAACCGACGGATCTCACCGCTGGCCGGATCGGCGCAGAGCATCTGATTGTTGCCCATGCCAGCGAAGTCTCCGCTGTTGCTGACGTCGCCGTCGGTGAGAATCCACAGTCGGCCAGCATTGTCGAAACCCAGGCCGTCCGGGCTGTTGAACATATTCTGCGGGGTGATGTTCGACGAGCCGCCTTTGGGTTTACCGGCATGTACGGCAGGATTTCCCGCCACTACAAACAGATCCCAGGAAAAGCTCATGGCCGCGTGGTCGTCACGGTTTTCCTGCCAGCGCAGAATCTGCCCATAGACGTTCTTCTCCCGCGGGTTCGGGCCGCCGACCGGTTGGCCGTCTTCGCCGCGCTTGGCGTTGTTGGTCAGGGTGCAATAGATCTGGCCGTCTTTGGGGCTGACGACGATCCATTCCGGACGGTCCATGCGTGTGGCGTTGACCACGCTGGCGGCAAGGCGCGCGTGGATCAACACTTGCGCCTGGTCGGCAAAGCCGCTGCCGGCATCGATGCCGTTTTTGCCATGGGTCAACTCAAGCCACTGGCCCTGACCTTTTGGATGATCCGGGTTGCCGTCGCCGGCATCGAAACGCGCAACATACAGCGTGCCGTGATCCAGCAGGTCGCGGTTGGCTTTCGGGTCGCGGTGATTGATTTTGTCGCGGCTGATGAACTTGTAAATGAACTCGCCGCGCTCATCGTCGCCCATGTACACCACGGCGCGACCATCGCTGGTTTCGGCCAGTGCAGCGTTTTCATGTTTGAAGCGGCCAAGGGCGGTGCGTTTGACCGGGGTTGACTGTGGGTCGAACGGGTCAATCTCCACGACCCAGCCGTGACGGTTGAGTTCGTTGGGGTTTTTCGCCAGGTCGAAACGCGGGTCGTGTTGATGCCAGTTGATTTCTTTGCTGGTCGCTACCGCGCCATAGCGTTTCTGCGCGGTGTCGAATTTCTGCTCGGGATTGCTGCTGCCGAAGCAGTCGGTGAAGTTCTCTTCACAGGTCAGATAGGTCCCCCACGGCGTTTTGCCGTTGGCGCAGTTCTGGAATGTGCCGAGGACTTTTTTGCCGTGCTTGTCATTGCTGGTTTTCAACAGGTCATGCCCGGCGGCCGGGCCGCTCAGGCGCAGCGGCGAGTTGCCGTGGATGCGGCGGTTGTAGCGCGAGCCCTGGACGAATTGCCACTGGCCGTTTTTGCGTTGCACTTCGATCACCGAGACGCCTTCGCTGGCCAGAGCCTTGCGCACATCTTCCGCCGACTGCGGCATGCCGCCATGGGGGTAGAGGTAGCGGTAGTTGGTGTATTCGTTGTTAATCGCCATCAGCGCGCGGTCGTGGTCGCCGGGGAAGGCAAACAGGCTCATGCCGTCATTGTTGTCGCCAAACTGGACTTCCTGGGCCTGGGCTGTGCCATTGCCGCTCGGGTCGAAGGCCGGGCCGTTCTTTTGCAGCGCCTGGCCCCAACTGATCAGTACCGACGATGTGTAGCCCGGCGGCAGGGTGATGGTGTCGCTGGTGGCGGTGGCAATGCTGTTGAAACCCAGCAGTTCGCTTGAGCCGGTGCTGACGCTGGCTGCCAGAACGCTGCGGCTCAGCAGGTTGCCGCCCAGAAACATTGCCGCGCCACACAAGGCGCCGGCACTGATAAAGCCGCGGCGGCTGAGGCCGACAATTTTTTCGAGGTCGGTGGGCTGGTTTTCTTCCAATAGATTCACATCAAGCTCCCTGCAGGTTTTTGCAGGCACCTTAACGAGCGCCGATGAAGGAAATGTTTCAATAATTTTTCAAGCTGCGCCGAGCCCCCGTAGCAGCTGCCGAAGGCTGCGTCCGAGGGCGAAGCACTCGCAATCCGGTTAACTCAATAAAAGGTCAGAATTGCAGTGCCTGAATTTACGACTGCTGCGCAGCCGAACGCAGCCTCGCAGGCTCGACAGCTGCTACACGCAGCCGGACGCAGCCTTCGGCAGCTGCTACGGGATATGCGTCCGCCCTTGGTTATAGCGGTGTGCCGAGCAATACGTTGGACGGTGCGAACTGCACCAGGACGGGTTTTCCAGTCGTCAGCACCAAGGTTCTAAGGTGTAACGGCTCGGCCAACGCACATAAGGTTTGCCCGTTAGGCAGGGCGATCCGTACCTCGCTGGGGCCGTCTTCGGCGTCGAGAATTTCTTCGATAATCCCGCTCAGGCAATTGTGTCCAGGTGTTGCAGATTGATCGATGGCCAGCAAATCGAGCCAGCCAGCCTTGATCAACGCGACCACTTCAGTGCTCATTTCCAGCTCTAATCGCAGGGTGCTGTCGTGGGTGATCTGCGCCTGGATCGTCAGTCCTTCGGCCAGCTCCAGGCGGACCAGATCATTGCGCCCCTGACTGTCGATGGCCACGACCTTGCCGTGCAGTTGATTACGCGCGCTGGTCCTGAGCATCAAACGGCCGAGCAGGTCCAGGTCGCTGGCATCTTCCGCGGCCTCCAGCACCTGAGCTTGCAAGGCTTGCAGACGTTGATAGAGCCGCAATACCCGCTCACCCTCTGTGGATAACTTCGCGCCACCGCCGCCCTTGCCACCGACGCTGCGTTCGACCAAAGGCTTCTGTGCGAGGTTGTTCAACTCATCGATGGCATCCCAGGCCGCCTTGTAACTCAATCCCGCGCTTTTTGCGGCGCGTGTGATCGAGCCTTGCTCGGCAATGTGTTGCAGCAAGGCGATGCGCTGTGGACGACGGACGATGTGTTGAGTCAAAAGCGTGGGCAAGGACATGGCGGCGCGCTACGAGCTGTATTGATGGGGTTGGACGTTGGCGCCTTGGCGCGTGAGAGTCAAGTCAGGTCAACTCGCCGGGTTTGGGGGTTCTGGCCAGGCAATAGACGTCGACCCGTCGGGCTCCCGCGTTCATTAACAAGCGGGCGAGGCTTTCGGCGGTGGCGCCGGTGGTCAGTACATCGTCGATCAAAGCCAGGTGCCGGCCTTTGATCTGCGCATCGGGCTGCAGGGTGAATGCCCTTCGCAGGTTGAGTTTTCGCGCCTTGGCATCCAGGTCCTGTTGCGCGGCAGTGTCCTGAGTCCGCAACAGCAGGCGTTCCTCGCAGGGGAGGTTCAGGCTGTCGCCGAGCCAGTGAGCGAGCATCGCCGCCTGGTTGTAGCCGCGCTCGCGCAGGCGCTTGTTGGCCAAGGGCACAGGGACCAGGGCGTCGGGCCGTGCGAGGTCTTCATCAAAGCGATGTTGCAGCGATTGGCTGAGTAGTTCGGCCAGCAAGCGCCCAAACGGCCACTTTGCGTTGTGCTTGAAACGGGTAATCAAGCTGTCGATCGGAAAGCTGTAAGTAAAGGGTGTCACGACCTGTTGAAAGGCCGGGGGCTTTTTCAGACATTGGCCGCAAGTCAAACCGGCCATGGGCAAGGGCAGGGCGCAAACCTGGCAGTGATCACCGAGCCAGGGCAGCTCACTTTCACAAGGTGTGCAGATGGGGTGAGGGGTGTCGGTGAGTTCGTCACAGAGCAAACAGGTCTGTTTGTTTTTTAACCAGATGTAAACCGGTCCTTTGTATTGTGGTTGACAGTGCATGTCTCTTCCTTAAATATGCCGAACATCCGTGTCGCGTCTGTGGGTATTACATGCCGCAGCCGCTTGCCAAGCATAAACAAGGAATTGCCAATGAGCGCCAGCACCACTGCCAACCTGCGTCATGACTGGTCTTTAGCCGAAGTCAAAGCGCTGTTCGTTCAGCCCTTCAATGACCTGCTGTTCCAGGCGCAGACGGTGCACCGCGCGCATTTCGACGCCAATCGCGTGCAAGTCTCGACGCTGCTGTCGATCAAAACCGGTGCTTGCCCGGAAGATTGCAAATATTGTCCGCAGTCCGGTCACTACAACACCGGGCTGGAAAAAGAAAAACTGCTGGAAGTGCAGAAGGTCCTCGAAGAGGCCGCTCGCGCCAAGGCCATTGGTTCGACCCGTTTCTGCATGGGTGCAGCCTGGAAACATCCGTCGGCCAAAGACATGCCCTACGTGCTGGAAATGGTCAAAGGCGTGAAGGCCATGGGCCTGGAAACCTGCATGACTCTTGGCCGTCTCGATCAGGACCAGACCGCAGCCCTGGCCCAGGCCGGTCTGGACTACTACAACCACAACCTGGATACCTCGCCCGAGTTCTACGGCAGCATCATCACGACTCGTACTTACGGCGAGCGCCTGCAAACGCTGGCGTACGTGCGTGATTCCGGAATGAAAATCTGCTCCGGCGGCATCCTCGGCATGGGTGAGTCCCTCGATGACCGCGCCAATCTGCTGATCCAGCTGGCCAACTTGCCAGAGCATCCGGAGTCGGTGCCGATCAACATGCTGGTAAAAGTCGCCGGTACGCCGCTGGAAAACGCCGATGACGTCGATCCGTTCGACTTCATCCGCATGCTGGCGGTTGCGCGAATCCTGATGCCGCAGTCCCACGTGCGTCTGTCCGCTGGCCGTGAGGCGATGAACGAGCAGATGCAGGCTTTGGCCTTCTTTGCCGGTGCCAACTCGATTTTCTACGGCGATAAATTGCTGACCACCGCCAACCCGCAGGCTGACAAGGACATGCAACTGTTCTCGCGCCTGGGCATCCTGCCGGAAGCTCGCGAAGAGCACGCTGACGAAGTGCATCAGGCGGCCATCGAGCAGGCGCTGGTGGAACAGAAGAGCAGCGAGCAGTTTTATAACGCCGCTGTTTGAACCTCGCCCCCCTGTAGGAGCGAGCTTGCTCGCGATAGCGGTGGCACAGTCAACATCAATGTTGAATGTCAGACCGTCATCGCGAGCAAGCTCGCTCCTACATTGGGATTGGGCAATTACCCACATCCTGTGATCTGCCCCCGAGGCCTGCATGTCTTTCGATCTCGCCGCACGCCTTGCTGCTCGTCGTGCCGAAAACCTCTATCGCCATCGTCCTCTGCTTGAAAGCCCCCAAGGTCCGGAAGTGGTGGTCGACGGTCAGCCGTTGCTGGCGTTCTGCAACAACGATTACCTGGGCCTGGCCAATCACCCGCAAGTGATTGAAGCGTGGCGCGCCGGGGCGGCTCGTTGGGGCGTGGGCGGTGGCGCTTCGCATCTGGTGATCGGCCACAGCGCCCCGCACCATGCGCTGGAAGAAGCCTTGGCCGATTTGACCGGCCGCCCGCGGGCGCTGCTGTTCACCACCGGTTACATGGCCAACCTCGGCGCGGTTACGGCGCTGGTCGGGCAGGGCGATACGGTGCTGGAAGACCGGCTCAATCATGCATCGTTGCTGGATGCCGGGCTGTTGTCCGGCGCTCGCTTCAATCGCTATCTGCATAACGATGCGATCAGCCTGGCCAAGCGTCTGGAAAAAGCCACCGGCAACACGCTGGTGGTGACCGATGGCGTGTTCAGCATGGACGGCGACCTCGCCGATTTGCCCGCACTGGCCCGGGTAGCCAAAGCCAAAGGCGCCTGGTTGATGGTCGATGACGCCCACGGCTTTGGTCCGTTGGGTGCCAACGGTGGCGGGATCGTCGAGCACTTTGGTTTGAGTCAGGAGGATGTGCCGGTATTAGTCGGCACGCTGGGTAAAGCCTTCGGCACGGCGGGGGCGTTCGTCGCCGGTAGCGAAGAGCTGATCGAAAGCCTGATCCAGTTCGCCCGGCCGTACATCTACACCACCAGCCAACCGCCGGCACTGGCTTGTGCCACGCTCAAAAGCCTCGAACTGCTGCGCAGCGAGCATTGGCGACGTGAGCACCTGAATGCGCTGATCCGCCAGTTCCGCCACGGCGCCGAGCAGATTGGTCTGGAATTGATGGACAGTTTTACGCCGATCCAGCCGATCATGATCGGCGATAGCGGGCGCGCCGTTCGCTTTTCGCAGATGTTGCGCGAGCGCGGCTTGATGGTCACTGCGATCCGTCCGCCGACCGTGCCGGCCGGCAGCGCACGTTTGCGTGTGACTTTGTCCGCGGCCCACAGCGAGGCTCAGGTCCAGCTATTGTTAAATGGACTGGCAGACTGCTTTAGCGAATTGGGACCGGAGCCAAACCATGCGTGATCGACTGATTCTGCTGCCTGGTTGGGGCCTCGGCATTTCGCCGCTGGAGCCGCTGGCGGCTGCTTTGCAGGGGCTGGACGAACACCTGCGGGTCGATATCGAACCGTTGCCGGAGCTTGAATCGGGTGACCTGGATGAGTGGCTCGACGAACTCGACGCAATCCTGCCGGACAATGCCTGGCTGGGTGGTTGGTCACTGGGTGGCATGCTCGCCTCGGAACTGGCCGCCCGACGTGGCGATCGTTGCTGCGGTTTGCTGACGATGGCCAGTAATCCTTGTTTTGTTGCCCATGACGAATGGCCGAGCGCGATGCAGGGGGAAACCTTTGATGCGTTTCTTGCCGGGTGCGGGGCCGACCCGCGGGGGACGCTTAAGCGCTTCGGCCTGCTCTGCGCCCAAGGCGCCAATGACCCGCGCGGCATAGCGCGTCTGTTGCTCGGTGGTGCGCCGAATACACCGCCTTCAGCCCTGTTGAGCGGGTTGGAGTTGCTCGCGCAACTGGATACCCGCCAGGCCTTGCAATCCTTCCGTGGCCCGCAGTTGCATCTGTTTGCCGGGCTCGACGGCCTGGTCCCGGCCGAAGCGGCGGGGGCGTTGCTGGCGTTGTTGCCGGATGTCGAAATCGGTCTGATTGAACAGGCCAGCCACGCGTTTCTTCTGGAAGACCCCCACGGTGTGGCGGGGGCGATCCAGGCCTTTTTGCATGAGTCCGGTGATGACTGATTTGTCCCTTCCCAATCTTCCCGGCGGCCTGCCCGACAAGCGTCAGGTAGCGGCGTCCTTTTCCCGCGCGGCGGCCAGTTATGACAGCGTGGCCGAGTTGCAGCGGGCGGTTGGCGGTGAATTGCTGAGCCGCTTGCCGGGTGACTTCTCCCCCGGTCGCTGGCTGGATATGGGCTGCGGCACGGGTTATTTCAGTCGCGTTCTGGGTCAGACATTCCCCGAGAGCGAAGGGCTGGCGCTGGACATTGCCGAAGGCATGCTCAACCACGCTCGCCCGTTAGGTGGTGCAGTACATTTCATCGCTGGCGATGCCGAGCGTTTACCGTTGCAGGCGCAGAGTTGCGAGCTTGTTTTTTCCAGCCTGGCGGTGCAGTGGTGTGCGGACTTCACCTCAGTGCTGAGTGAGGCGCATCGCGTACTGAAGCCTGGCGGCGTGTTGGCGTTTGCCAGTCTGTGCGTCGGTACGTTGTATGAATTGCGCGATAGCTGGAGCCAGGTGGATGGCATGGTTCACGTCAATCGCTTCCGCCAGTTCAGCGCTTATCAGCAGCTGTGTGCTGCCAGCGGTTTGCGTGTAGTCAGCCTGGAAACTCGCCCGCATGTGTTGCATTACCCGGACGTGCGCAGCCTGACTCACGAGCTCAAAGCCTTGGGCGCGCACAATCTGAACCCCGGTCGGCCGGGTGGTTTGACGGGCCGGGCGCGGATACTCGGTTTGATCCAGGCCTATGAACAGTTTCGTCAGGCACAAGGGCTGCCTGCGACTTACCAGGTGGTCTACGCGGTGTTGGAGAAACCTTTATGAGTGCAGCCTATTTCATCACCGGCACTGATACCGATGTCGGCAAGACCACCATCGCCGCAGGTCTGTTGCATGCTGCACGCTCGGCGGGATTGAGCACGGCGGCGGGTAAACCGGTGGCCTCCGGCTGTGAGGTGACGCCCAAGGGGCTGCGCAACGCCGATGCACTGGCGTTGCTGGCTGAATGCTCATTGCCGCTGAGTTACGCCGAGGTCAACCCGGTGGCGTTCGAGCCGGCGATCGCACCCCATCTGGCGGCCCGCGAGGCGGGTGTGGCGCTCACTGTTCAGTCGTTGTTGGCGCCGATGCGGCATATTCTGGGCCAGCAGGCCGACTTCACGTTGATCGAAGGCGCTGGCGGTTGGCGAGTGCCGTTGGCCGATCAGGACAACCTGTCGGACCTGGCGATGGCCCTGGCTTTGCCGGTGATTCTGGTAGTGGGTGTGCGACTGGGTTGCATCAGTCATGCGTTGCTGACGGCCGAGGCGATTGCCCGGGACGGTCTGCAGTTGGTGGGTTGGGTGGCCAACATCATCGACCCCAAGACTTCGCGTCTGGAGGAGAATCTCGCGACTCTGGCCGAACGGTTGCCCGCGCCGTGTCTCGGTCGGGTGCCCAAGCTCAAGGTTGTCACAGCAGAAGCGGTGGCCGAGTATTTGCAACTGGACCTTCTAGACTAGATTTTGCCTATGATAAGGCACTATGCCATTAGTGTTTTTGTCGGGCCTTTTCCGGGTGGGTCTGCTTCAATGGACGCTGTTTATCCTCTGCAGGATTGAGTTCTTCCATGGAAATCTCAGGGAATACCGCTTTCTACGCTGGTCTGAGCACTCTCCAGACAGGGCAGAATCGTGTCGATCAGGCCGCCGGCCAGATCGCCAACACAACTGTCGAACGCGCGCTCACCAGCCAGTCTTCCGAAGCCCAGGTCGATCGCCTGCGCTCGGTAGATCGCAGCCAGCAATCGGATCTGGCCAGCAGCATGGTCGATATGTCCATGGGCAAGATTCAGGCGGAACTGGGCGTCAAAGTCGCCAAGGCGTCCGATGAAATGCTCGGTACGCTGATCAATACCTACGCGTGATCGCTCGCTGATTTTCTTTGCTCCTGCGCCGTGCGTTGCATGGCGTTCTGTCGGGTATGTCCTTCTCTTTCAACTAATATTTCCTACACCGTCTTTGCGCAGGTAATGGCTGTGGGCCTTTGCGTGCGTGGCGTTGCGGCAGGCGATGACGAACGGCAAATGATCGACGCTTGACAAGGTTTGGTCGTAAACGTATGTTTCAAACAACTGTTTGACCGCCACGACAAACCAACGCGGTCGTTCATTCCCGGTTTCATCAGCAGAGGTTTATCGCTATGCCTGACTACAAGGCCCCCTTGCGTGATATTCGCTTCGTTCGTGACGAACTGCTCGGTTACGAAGCGCACTATCAGAGCCTGCCGGCTTGCCAGGACGCAACGAAGGATATGGTTGACGCCATTCTCGAGGAAGGCGCCAAGTTTTGTGAGCAGGTGTTGGCTCCGCTGAACCGTGTGGGTGACACCGAAGGCTGCACCTGGAGCGAAACCGGCGTTAAGACCCCGACGGGCTTCAAAGAAGCCTACAAGCAATTCGTCGAAGGTGGCTGGCCGAGTCTGGCCCATGACGTAGAGCATGGCGGCCAAGGCTTGCCTGAGTCGCTGGGGCTGGCAGTCAGCGAAATGGTTGGCGAAGCCAACTGGTCGTGGGGCATGTACCCAGGCCTGTCCCATGGCGCGATGAACACCATTTCCGAACACGGTACACCTGAGCAACAAGAGGCTTACCTGACCAAGCTGGTCTCCGGCGAATGGACCGGCACCATGTGCCTGACCGAACCGCACTGCGGCACCGACCTGGGCATGTTGCGCACCAAGGCCGAACCTCAGGCTGACGGTTCCTACAAAGTCACCGGCACCAAGATCTTCATCTCGGCCGGTGAGCACGATATGGCCGACAATATCGTCCACATCGTTCTGGCACGTCTGCCGGATGCACCGGCCGGCACCAAAGGCATTTCCCTGTTCATCGTTCCCAAGTTCCTGCCAAACGCTGACGGTTCGGTCGGTTCGCGCAACGCTGTGACCTGCGGTTCCCTGGAACACAAGATGGGTATCCACGGTAACGCGACGTGCGTGATGAACTTCGACGCGGCCACCGGTTTCCTGATCGGCCCGGCGAACAAAGGCCTGAACTGCATGTTCACCTTTATGAACACCGCGCGTCTGGGCACTGCTCTGCAAGGTCTGGCTCACGCCGAGATCGGTTTCCAGGGCGGCCTGAAATACGCTCGCGATCGCCTGCAAATGCGTTCCCTGACTGGCCCGAAAGCGCCGGACAAAGCCGCTGACCCGATCATCGTGCACCCTGACGTACGCCGCATGCTGTTGACCATGAAGGCCTTCGCCGAAGGCAACCGTGCAATGGTTTACTTCACTGCCAAACAGGTCGACATCGTCAAGTACGGTGTGGACGAGGAAGAGAAGAAGAAAGCCGACGCTTTGCTGGCCTTCATGACTCCTATCGCCAAAGCCTTCATGACTGAAGTGGGCTTTGAATCCGCCAACCACGGCGTGCAAATCTACGGCGGCCACGGCTTCATCGCCGAGTGGGGCATGGAGCAGAACGTTCGCGACAGCCGTATTTCCATGCTGTACGAAGGCACCACGGGTATTCAGGCGCTGGACCTGCTGGGCCGTAAAGTGTTGATGACTCAAGGCGAGGCTCTGAAGGGCTTCACCAGGATTGTCCACAAGTTCTGCCAGACCAACGAAGGCAACGAAGCGCTCAAAGAGTTCGTCGAACCTCTGGCTGCGCTGAACAAAGAGTGGGGCGAGCTGACCATGAAGGTCGGTATGGCTGCCATGAAAGATCGCGAAGAAGTCGGTGCCGCTTCGGTGGATTACCTGATGTACTCCGGTTATGCCTGCCTGGCTTATTTCTGGGCTGACATGGCGCGTCTGGCGGCGGAAAAACTGGCTGCCGGCACCACCGAAGAGGCGTTCTACACCGCCAAGCTGCAGACTGCGCGCTTCTACTTCCAGCGCATCCTGCCGCGTACCCGCACTCACGTAGCCACCATGCTGTCGGGTGCCAGCAACCTGATGGGCATGAAAGAAGAAGACTTCGGTCTGGGTTACTAAGCCCTGACGCAGTCCTTCAAAAGCCGCTGCTCCTCCGGGAGCCGCGGTTTTTTTTTTGAATGAAAAAAGCCCGGACCTTGCATCCGGGCTTGTAAGGCTTTGCTCCTGAGTAGTCAGACCATGCTCACCACGGGGTAGGCTCCAGCGGGCCGACGCCAGTCGGGGTGCTTGCACCTTCCCCATTGCGCAGGAACGGCAGGTGCCAGAAGTCGTTCGGGACGATGGGGTCGCCCGGTCTGATGTTTTCCGGAAAGATGAACTCAAACACCGGCGCCACATACTGTCCCGCAATCAGACCGTTGGCCACTGTTACCTTACTGGCATTTTGCAAGCAACTGTCCACTACAGTCTGGCTGGCGGTCGCCGTCGGAACGCAGAGTGAGCGCACCATGACGCGCAGGGTACGAGTTGGCTGGCTGAGGAGCCCAAGCGGCGCCTTGGTCGCCCGAATCCTGGCACGTTGCGGCTGAGGGCCAACGTTCTGGGTCGTGATGCCACCCGAGGCTCCGAAACAGCTCGTTGGAAGGGTCAGTGCAGGGTTGCACTCACCCGTCATCTCATAAGGTGTCACCCAGCGGTTGGTTTGCGCGCCAGTCGAGGGATCGACGTCCATCAGGTAAATGTCGACCGGAGTTTTGACGTCGGTAGTCAATGCTTCGAGGAAAATCCGATTCGCCGCCTCCTGCGCCGCACCGTTGATAGCCGTCGCCGCGGGGTCGGCGCTGCCGATGCCAAACCCTCCGATAGCCAGGTAGCTGGGCTGCGTACCAGGCTGAGTGTAGATCCCGATGCTGGCCTCTATCGTGTGCGCCGAGATGAAGTCCGGGGCACCCACTGTAGTCGACTTGAACAGCGTGCCAGCGTATTTGATAAAGTCGCCGACTTCGAACGGCGCTTGCTGGGTCGGGTCGGGGTCCGTCGCCGTGCGTGTAGGATCGCTGAATTTCTTCATGACGTACTGGCTGCAATAGAGCTGGCCCAGAATCGGCGGGGGAAGCTCTCCGCTTGCAGGGGGAACTACGCCGGCCTGGCTGAAGTTTCGGCAGTTGTTAGAGCTGGTCGCGGAAACGACCTTTGGCCGGTTTTTCTCTGGGCAGAGTGCGTCGCTCCCACCTGCCGTGCGTGGCACGCACATCGGGTAGCCGGTGGCGGCGTAGATAGTCGGGTTGGCGTCATCGACGGAGAAGCGAGGGTCAGGGCTCTGGGGACGGCCAAAGCGTCCATTCGGATCGTTGATCTGGATGATCGTCGGCTGCAGCGGGTTGCCGCTGTCAACCTGGATGTTGCCAGTGGCGTAGTCGATGTTGGTGATGACGCCGCTGCCGGCGTTGACTGATTGCTGGGAGACAGTGATCAGCCCGGCGATTTGCTTGGTGCCGACGGTATTGCCAACCACATGGATCTCGAACGATGGGTAAGCAGGCGGGACTTTATTGAGGGCCAGCGATCCGCCGTTGACGAATTGGGCCCACGTCAGGGTATTGGCCGGCATCTGGATAACAGTGTTGCAAGGGACTGTATACGTGACGCCATTCAGTTGGACCGTACCACCAAAGCGGCCAGGGGCGCTGGTGTTAGGGCAGCCCGCATTGCTGGTGTCCAGGGTCATGTTCTGGATAAAGCCAACGACGTCGAATTGGTGAACCGCATTCGGGTTCGCGAATAGCGGGTCAGGGAGCGTGGGCGTTGGGAACTGCGCTGTTCCGCCCGCGGCGGGGGGCCTGGCGGTCCCACCCTTGGCAAGTGCATAACCTCCCCCCCCAAGGACCAGTGCGAAGGCGACCGCACCGGCGATCAGTGTGGGACGAGCGATGATGCCGTTGAATCGTTTGTGAAACGGTGGTGTGGCTAGCGTTTTTGCTTTTTCACGTATGCTCATGGTCCTCTCCAGTATCTTGCTGGGCCAGTTGCCGGTCAATCGACTCGCCTACCCGGTGATGCACTAAGGCTTGCGCAAAAAATACGGAGCAGAGCAGCGTCGAATTGGGGCTCGCGAGAGATATTTCCCTGAGCCTGGAGCGTGTAAAGCAGTTGTCGTGCCTAATTGCACAATCAGTCGCTAAAGCGCGGAAATGCTGGCTGCGGCGTCTTTTTTTGCACTCCGCACAGGCCTGTTCGAAGCGCAGATGTGGGGGGATATGTCCCCAGACACGGGGAGTGTGGCGCGAAGTTGAGGATGGGGGCAGGCCTGCTGTGTCAGGCCACAACCCAGGCGCACCGCCTCAACCGTCAACCGCAGATCGCTCGTACCGGTACCGAGCAATGCAGTGATTTTTTCTCGCAGTATTTTTTGTGATTTTGTGTGGGGGGGGGGAGTACAGGGATTGGCTTGGATAGCCCGTCTGATGTCGCTGGCCGCCGTGAGTTGTCGATTAAGCCTTTCTCGCGGGCTGAGAGCAGGACAAAGGCGGCCGGTAATTCACCCGGCCTGGACGAGCTTTTGCGTAAATTGTTAAAGCGCAAACATACACGCGCCATAAAAAACAGTATGAGCAATGTCGTTATCGAAATATTCAATGTGGTAATGGTTAGTTTGACGTCTGCCGATACATTGAATAAGGCAGCGTAAGAATCGGCACTCAATGACCATGGAATAATCAATGCCGATAACCAATGTAGTGCGACCTGCACGCTCGTATGTTCAGGGTGTTCATGGCGCAAACCAACGGTCCATATCATCACGCATATTGGGCACTTGCTATTTCCCGACTCTCCAACTTTTATGGATGGGTGAACCCACTCTGCATTTACTCTGCCAGCCGTATGAAAAATATTTAATTTGCCATGAAGGCCCCGTAAACATTGGCTGTTGGCTGAAATCCTGGGTGGATCAAGACGCGGATGCTACTGGGGGATTGCACCCAATAGTGGGGAATTTCACACCGAAGTTGAGGGGGGGTAACCGCTCTTTCTGCTTGTTGCTGTTCATCTGCGCTCGGTTGTTATTTAAACTAACGAATTGCTCGCTCGACACAAAAAAATATTTGAAATTCGACTACTAAAATTTTCCATTACAGCTACAGTCCACCTAGACGCCCGCCACGGGGCGACAAAGAGCGTTTTAATTTAGCCTAGGGAAAGAGAGCACTTTGCCAGTTCAACTACGTCTCACGCCAGCCAACTTAGGGTCGGTGTTATAACTCGCGCGAGCAGCAAGATTTCTGGCCAGGAGTTCATCTCGCAACGGGACAACCCCCGAACCCGGAGTGTGATCATGATGAAGCACATGAACATCTTTCGAACTGTCCGTTTGACCTGCGCGATCGCAGGCGGCCTGGTTGCAGTCAGTCTGCCCTTCAAGAGTACCCTCGCCGCTACAGCAGTGCCACAGATCGTCCCTGCAGCGCCACCGGCGCTGGATGTACTACCCACCCTGCAGTCGTTGCGCGGTATCACACCGCCCGACCCCTCGGGAACCGAAGGCGGACGTGAAGTCACTCTGATGGGCGACTACGTGCAAAATCGCACAGCGGTGATCCAATTGGGCAAGGCCCTTTTCTGGGACATGGAGGTCGGCAGCGATGGCTCCACCGCTTGCGCGACTTGCCACTTTCACGCCGGGGCCGATCACCGGATCACCAACCAGATCAACCCCGGCCAGAGAAACACCAATGCGAACGTCGCGTCGCTCTTCAACAAGCCGTTCGCAGCGGCCGACATTCCTGGCGACGTGGCCTCATACACGACCAGATCCGGTGGCAAGGGCGGCCCGAACTACACGCTCAAGAAAACCGACTTTCCGACCCATGTGCTGGCCGATCCGCTCGATCGCAATTCACCGATCCTCTATTCGACCGACGATGTGACCGGCTCACAAGGCGTGTTCGACGCCAACTTCGTCAGGCCGCGTCAATCGCGTTTCGACGATTGCACGCGGCAGCCGGACGGTATCTTCCAGGTCAATGGCATCAATGTCCGTCGTAGTACCGGGCGCAACGCACCTACGGTGATCAACGCCGCCTTCAACGTGCGCAATTTCTGGGATGGTCGGGCCAACAACGTCTTCAATGGCTTCTCGCCGTTCGGCAATCGCGATCCCGATGCCGCCATCTTCGTTACCAACGATGCCAGCGGGGTTGCGACCAAGGTGCGGCTAGCACTCAACGATGCCTCTGCCGCCTCGCAGGCCGTAGGACCTCCCGGCAGCCCAGTCGAAATGTCCTGCGGCGGGCGCACCTTCGCGGACATCGGCCGACGCATGCTCGACAATCTGATACTCAAGCAGCAGCAGATCTCATTAACCGATTCGGTATTGGCCCCCACTGTCGGCCACCGACCTTCCTATCGTGCACTGGTCCAGAAGGCCTTCCAGCCACGGCTGTGGAACGCGACGCAGCAGGTTTCGCTGGGTGGCGCGCCGTATAGCCAGATGGAGGCCAATTTCCCGCTCTTCTTCGGGCTCGCGATCCAGATGTACGAATCCACCCTGGTCTCGGATCAGACGCCGCTGGATACCTACTTGCAAGGTAATAGTCAGGCATTGAATGCCCAGCAAGTGGAGGGTATGAATCTTTTCACTGGCAAGGGCAGGTGCATCAATTGCCACGGCGGGCCGGAATTGACCGGCGCAGCCACCCGTTTGCGCCTCTCGCCCCATGAGCGCGTCGAACGTATGGTGATGGCTGACGGCCTGACCACACTCTATGACAACTCCTTCTACAACATAGGTGTGCGCCCGACCTCTGAGGACGTGGGGGTCGGCGATAAGGATCCATGGGGTAACCCGCTGTCATTCACTCGCGAATACAACACCATGCTGCAAGGCGGCCAGGTGCCTGACCCTTTTACTGTCGACGTGTGCTTGTTCGCAGTGCCATTGAGCTCGGCGATACCCTGTGACCCGACGCTCACGCCCAAAATCGGCTTCCGCGATGCCGTCGATGGCGCCTTCAAGGTGCCGACGCTGCGCAACATCGCTTTGACCGGGCCGTATTTCCACAATGGCAGCCGGGCGACGCTCCAACAGGTCGTAGAGTTCTACAACCGCGGCGGTGATCGGCGTGGCCAGGATGCGAACAACACCAGTGGATTCGATAATCCCGGCGCGAATCAGCACAACACCTCGAACCTCGATCCGGATATTGCCCCTATAAACTTCACCCCCACGGAAATGGACGCACTGGTCAAGTTCCTGGAGGTCGGGTTGACCGATCCGCGAGTCGCCTGGGAGCGAGCGCCATTCGATCATCCGTCGCTTGTGATTCCACAAGGTGAGTTGGGTGACGAAAACTCCGTGGTGGCACGGCCGCTTAGTCTCAAGGTAACGAGCTCGCAGGCGGTAGATGCGCGGTTGTCGCTCAAAGCCGTCGGTGCAAAAGGTCGCACCATCAAAGAGGGGCCTTTGCAGCCATTCAACAACGACCTTTGATCTGGATGACCTCCGTGCTGCTGGATCTCACGTCGTGCAGGTCTGCGGGCAGAGCTACCGGCTCAAGGACGAGCTGAAATCGGGTCAGGTGGTACCTCGGGAAGCCGGCGTTTCAGGGAGACTTGCCCGCGATGAAAGACCATGCGGTCCATCTGCAGGACCGCAGCGTCTGTTTCGCGGGCAAGTCGGATCGCCGCACCGCTCGCTCCTGCAGGACTCAGCAGCACCGACTTAATCGCAAAAAATTCCCGACTAAAACGCTAAGTAGAACGCTTTTGCTGCCGTTAAAGGGTGTGCAGTGTGATGCGCGTCACTCTGTGTGTGCTTAATTGCGAGAAATGCAGGCACAATGCCATCTATTGATTTGCCGGGTCGGAGTTTTACCCTTGCCGCGTTCCAGCGCTGTACGTTTCAGTCATTTTTTGCCCTCATTACTGTTGTTGCTCGCGGGGCTTGCGGCTGCCTACGTCAAGGATCTCAACGTCTTCTTCACCTCGTTGTTCAACGTGCTGCCGACCTTGGTACTGTTGCTTGGCGGTTCTTACTGCGCGGTTTATCGACGTCAGCGTGAACTGTTTCTGATGGTCACGGTGTACACCGCCTATTTTCTGCTCGACACCCAGACCGACTATTACCGCGACAACGGAAAAGTCCGTGAAGACGCTGCGGTAGTGTTCCATCTGTGCTGCCTGCTGCTGCCTTTGCTGTATGGATTGTTCGCCGCCTGGCAGGAGCGCACTCATTTGTTTCAGGACATGGTGGCGCGCTTCGCCGTGTTGCTGGTGTTTGGCAGTGTCGCACTGAGCCTGGAGCAAAGTTTTCCGCAAGCGCTGCTGGCCTGGTTGGCGGAGATCCGCTGGCCAGCGTTGTATGGCAGCTGGATGAGTCTGATCCAGTTGTCTTACCCGGTGTTCTTCGCCGCGTTCCTGCTGCTGGCCGTGCAGTACTGGAGCAACCCAAGGCCGCTGCATGCGGCGCAATTGGTGGGTTTGCTCGGGCTGTTCTGGATGTTGCCAAAGACCTTCATTTTGCCGTTCACCCTGAACATCATGTGCAGCCAGGTGATGTTGATGATCGCTGCGGCGGTCGCTCACGAAGCCTATCAAATGGCCTTCCGCGACGAGCTGACCGGCCTGCCCGGACGCCGCGCCCTGAACGAACGCTTGCAGCGCCTGGGCCGCAACTATGTGTTGGCGATGGGTGACGTCGATCATTTCAAGAAATTCAATGACACCCACGGCCACGACGTCGGCGACCAGGTGCTGCGTCTGGTGGCCAGCAAACTGTCGAAAATCAGCGGCGGTGGACGCGCCTATCGCTACGGTGGTGAAGAGTTCGCTCTGGTATTCGCCGGCAAGACCCTGGAAGAGTGCATGCCGCACCTTGAGGTCATCCGCGAATCGATTGCTACCTACGACATCCATTTGCGCAACCAGGACAGCCGCCCTCAGGACGATCAGCAGGGGCGACAGCGCCGGGCCGGCGCCTCGGCCTCCAGCGTTTCGGTAACGGTCAGCATCGGGGTGGCCGAGCGGATCGAGCAACGAACCCCGGAAGAAGTGCTCAAATCGGCGGATCAGGCGCTGTACAGTGCCAAGGGTGCGGGGCGTAACTGCGTCATGGCATTCGGTCAAAACCGCCGTGGCGCAGTGCGTATGGACGCCGCTGCGGGTTGAGTGTCGGCGCCGCAAGGCTTGCCCGCGAAACATACGCACCTACACTGAAAATCTATAGCCTGGTCTTGATGACTAAACTTTACAAAATAGTCACTAGCTGACCCTATGTGTCTTAAAAGTTGTTCGGTTACACTCGGGATCTAGCGTAAAACCGATCCTACGAATCACTTGTCAAGTTCTCACGAGGTTTGCCATGGCTGACTACAAAGCGCCCCTGCGCGATATGCGCTTCGTCCTCAATGAAGTTTTCGAGGTCGCCAAACTCTGGGCCGAACTGCCTGCTCTGGCTGACACAGTTGATGCTGAAACCGTCGAGGCGATTCTCGAAGAAGCCGGCAAAGTCACCAGCAAAAGCATCGCGCCGCTGAGCCGTAACGCTGACGAAGAAGGCTGCCGTTGGAGCGACGGTGTGGTCACCACGCCGCAAGGTTTCCCACAGGCATATCAGACCTACGCTGAAGGTGGCTGGGTGGGTGTCGGTGGCGATCCTGCTTTCGGCGGCATGGGCATGCCTAAGGCGGTCTCGGCCCAGGTCGAAGAGATGATCAACTCGTCCAGCCTGGCCTTCGGTCTGTATCCGATGCTGACCTCTGGCGCCTGTGTGTCGATCAACACCCATGCCAGCGAAGAGCTCAAAGCTACGTACCTGCCAAACATGTACGCCGGCGTCTGGGCGGGCTCCATGTGCCTGACCGAACCTCATGCCGGGACCGATCTGGGGATCATCCGCACCAAGGCTGAGCCGCAGACCGACGGTTCCTACAAGGTCAGCGGAACCAAGATCTTCATTACCGGCGGTGAGCACGACCTGACCGAAAACATCATTCATCTGGTGCTGGCCAAGCTGCCGGACGCACCGGCCGGGCCTAAAGGTATCTCGCTGTTCCTGGTGCCGAAATTCATGGTCAATGCCGATGGCAGCCTGGGTGAGCGTAACCCGGTGACCTGCGGTTCGATCGAACACAAGATGGGCATCCAGGCTTCCGCCACCTGCGTGATGAACTTCGATGAGGCGGTGGGTTACATCGTCGGCGAGCCGAACAAAGGCCTCGCGGCGATGTTCACCATGATGAACTACGAACGTCTGGGCGTCGGCATTCAAGGCCTGGCGTCTGGCGAGCGCTCTTACCAGAACGCGGTCGAGTACGCCCGTGATCGGCTGCAAAGCCGTTCGCCAACCGGTCCACAAGCCAAGGACAAAGTTGCTGATCCGATCATCGTCCACCCTGACGTGCGTCGCATGTTGCTGACCATGAAAGCCTCGAATGAAGGCGGCCGTGCGTTCTCCACTTACGTGGCGATGCAACTGGACACCGCCAAGTTCAGCGAAGACGCCGCTACCCGTAAGCGCGCTGATGATCTGGTGGCCTTGCTGACGCCGGTCGCCAAGGCATTCCTCACGGACCTGGGGCTGGAAACCACCGTTCATGGCCAGCAGATCTTCGGCGGCCATGGCTATATCCGCGAGTGGGGCCAGGAGCAATTGGTTCGTGACGTGCGCATTACCCAGATTTACGAAGGTACCAACGGTATTCAGGCGCTGGACCTGGTGGGTCGCAAGATCGTCGGTAGTGGCGGGGCGTTCTATAAACTGTTCGCCGACGAGATTCGTCATTTCACTGCGACCGCCAGTGCCGACCTGGCCGAGTTCAGCAAACCGTTGAATGATGCCGTCGATACCCTCGACGAGCTGACGGCCTGGCTGCTGGACCGCGCGAAGAACAATCCAAACGAGATTGGTGCCGCGTCGGTCGAGTATCTGCAGGCATTCGGCTACATGGCCTATGCCTACATGTGGGCATTGATGGCCAAGGCGGCATTCGGAAAGGAAGCGCAGGATGACTTCTACGCCAGCAAACTGGGCACGGCACGTTTCTACTTCGCCCGCCTGTTGCCGCGGATTCACTCGCTGAGCGCCTCGGTCAAGGCGGGCAGTGAATCGCTGTTTCTGCTGGATGCAGCGCAGTTCTGAAGAATGTTACCTAATGTAAGCATTCTCTTACATTACGTACTGTCGTTCTCCCATAGCCTCAGATTGGATCCACAGCTAATCTACTTCACATGGACGTCGCGCAGGAAGCGCAAAGCAACAACACGGACACGTAGGATTCTGCCAGGATGGCGGAGTGAAATGGATGTCAGGGAAACAGTCTGCAAAGCCCCGCTTCGGCGGGGTTTTCTTTTTGTGGCGAGAAAAGTTGTTGTGGCAAGGAACCTGCTCTCAGCCCAGCACATCCAGTGTTGCCGGGCTCGCCATCCGTCCGTCCGGGCCATTCATCACCTCTTCCAGCAAAGTGCGCAGAAGTTCGAGCGTGGCTTGCTGACGTTGTACATCGCGACACACCAGACCGACTTTCAGCGGTACCCGCGGCTCACTCAACGGTTTCCATAGCAACGCCTTGTTGCTGTGTTCCTGCCGGGAGCGGCCGGGCAATACGGTGGCCAGTTTTGTGTGGGGCAGGCTGTCGAGAATCCCGGCCATGTTGTTCAGTTCTGCCTGCACCTGCGGGCGTCGTCCGAGATTGGCCAATTGCGCCTGCCAGATCTGCCGCACCTGGAACTCCTCTCCCAGCAATAACATTGGTAATTCTGCAGCCTGGCTCATTGAGACTTTCTTGAATTCGCGCAGCGGATGCTCGGCCGGGATGACAAGGGTCAACTCATCCTCATACAACAGCACACCCTGCAGCCCCGGTTGGCGCGGCGGTAGATAGCTGATGCCAATGTCCAGTGAACCGTTAAGCAGCCGTTTTTCGATTTCAAGTCCCGTCAGCTCATAGATCTGCACCACCAGGTGCGGTTGCGCTTTGCGCACCCGCTCCAGCATTTGTGGCACCAGGCTGGTGTGTACGGTCTGCAGTACGCCGATGGCCAGCGTTCGCAGCGCCTGCCCCTTGAAGTTGCGCAGCGCCTCACGGGCCCGCTGCATGCCATCGAGTAAGGGCAGGGCGTGGTTATACAAGGTGTGGGCGGCCAGGGTCGGCAACAGGCGTTTGCTGCTGCGTTCGAACAGGCTGACGTCGAGGTTCTGTTCCAGTTGGCGAATCTGTTGCGAGAGCGCCGGCTGGGAGATTGACAAGCGCTCTGCGGCCCGTCCCACATGGCCTTCTTCATACACCGCGACGAAATAACGCAGTTGTTTGAAATCCATAAGTAATTCTTATCGAAGAAGCTGGAAAATCGAAATGGCCCATGGCCGTTCAGAAGCCTAGTCTAACCGCCTTCACAAGGCTTACAGGGCCATAGAGCGCGATGAATACCGTTTACGTTGATGGTGTTTACATAGGCAAGGCAAAAAACCTCGGGCAAGGTTTAATCAGCGATACGGATAAGCACCGGGTTGAAAATCGACTCTGGCTGTGGCCGCAAGGCCTGGGCAGCGATGAGCATGGCGATCCGCGTTTTCACACCGGCCCGGAACGCGCTCTGCATCATTACCCGGCCGAGCACTATGTCTATTGGCGCAAACGTTATCCACAGATCGGTTGGTGTGCACCGGCGTTCGGCGAAAACCTCTCGACCCATGGTTTGACGGAGGAGCAGGTGTGTCTGGGCGACATGTTCCGCTGGGGCGGCTCTTTGCTGCAGATCAGCCAGCCGCGTTCGCCGTGTTATCGCCTGAGCCATCGCTGGGGGTTGCAGTCTCTGCCGCAACAGGCGCAGGACACAGGTCGTTGCGGCTGGTTCTATCGAGTGCTCAAGCCTGGTTTCGTCAGTGCCGATCAGCCATTCGAGCTGATCCAGCGCAGCTACCCCGGGCTGACCGTGGCCTGGGCCTTACGCTGTTTTTATCAGGAGCCTCTGGAGCATGCAGGTTTGAAGAAACTGGTGGATTGCCCGACGCTGTCCTCACGCTGGCGCGATATTGCGATCAAGCGCATGCGCACTGGCCGGGTCGAAGACTGGTCTTCACGTTTGCTCGGCCTACCGCTTGAGGGGCTGCGTGCATGAGTCTGTTCAACCTGCGTCGCAATTCCCCAAGCCTTGATGATTTAACGGCGGATCAGTGTTGGTCATCCCGGTGCGATAACCTTTCCAGCGAGTGCCTGATGCCCAGTGTCGAACGACCCCGGCAGATTTTTGTTCGTGGCCAGGGTTCCTGGCTGTGGGACAGCGCAGACCGCGCGTATCTGGATTTCACTCAAGCTGGTGCGGCCAACAGTCTTGGTCACAGCCCTTCGGTGTTGGTGAATGCCATTGCCTCTCAGGCCCAGGCGCTGATCAATCCGGGTGCCGGTCTGCACCATCGCGCTCAGCTCAATTTGGCCCCTCTCTGACTCCCGAACCGTCTCGCGGTATAACGCGTCGCCTCATGCCTGATTCTTTTGGTATGGGGCGTTTTTTTGTCTCCGCGCTTTGCAAAACACCACCTCGTGCTTGAGCGATTGTTAGAACAATGGCTTTTTAACGGAATCGGCATGGACTGCTGCTGCCACTGCGAAAAGTTTCCACAGTGGCTGACATTGGAGATATATACCACTGAGTGGTATGTTTGTGAAAGGGATGTCTATGATGTTCAGGTTATTCAAGACCAAACGCTTTGCGACTCAAGCCAGCAAAGCGTTGATTTGCGACGCAGCCCCGATTGCTGCATTCAGCGAAATGCTCAGCGGACAGGCTGACAATCTCGGCGGCGGAGTGTGGAAGAAACGCTTGGACGCAAATCGCCACCGCTCGATTGTCTTGGCCAAGGGTGGTTGTTACTGGATTTTCAGTTTTTGTTTGCCAAGCAGAACCAAAGCAACATCAGCAGGTCGGAGCTGGTTGCTTTCCGGGAGTTGGCCAAGGCCTATGAGGGCCTGAGTGACAGGCAAGTCCAGCAGTTGTTGGACATGAAAGAGTTTGTGGAGATAAACCATGAGTAGGAAATTCAAGAGTGAAGCACTTGAGTCGATCCATGATTCGGCCAGTGCTCTGCTTTCGGTCGGGGCTATCAGCAAGACCACCATGCGCCAATTCGATGAATCATGCCTGGCGACGGTGCCTGCTGAAATTCCAGCGGAGCAAATCAAACGATTGCGCGAGCGCAGCAATGTCAGCCAGCCAGTGTTCGCGCGCTATCTGAATACCAGCGCCTCCACCGTCAAACAGTGGGAGTCGGGTGACAAGCACCCCAGTGGCATGGCGCTCAAGCTACTGAGTATCGTGCAGAAGTACGGTATCGAAATACTCGCTTGAAGCGGCGCGTTCGAACGATTTTTTCGGGACGCCTGGGTGGCATCGACTGATTACAAATCCATCAGCTCCATCACCCGCTGATAAAACAACCACTCCTGCTCTAGCGCATGGGCCAGATTGCTGGCCTTGCGAAAGCCATGACGTTCATCGGGGTAGTAATGCGCTTCGGCCGGGAGGCCGTTGTCCTGCAAGGCCTTGATCATGTCGCGGGTCTGTTGCGGCACGACCACTGCGTCGAGCTCACCCTGGAAGAAAATCACCGGCACGCGGATATTGCCTGCGTGCAGGAGTGGACTCCGGGCGTTGTAACGTTCGGCGTCCTGTTCGGGGTCGCCGATCAGCCAGTCGAGGTAATCACCCTCGAATTTGTGGGTGGTGCGGACCAGGGCGGTCGGATCGCTGACGCCGTACAGACTGGCGCCGGCACGAAATACATTCTGAAACGCCAGTGCACACAGGGTGGTGTAACCGCCAGCACTGCCACCGCGAATGAAGGCTTTTTCGCCGTCGATCAACCCTTGTCCAGCGAGGTAGGCGACGACCGAACAAGCGTCCTCGACATCCACTGCGCCCCAACTCAAATGCAACGCCTGTCGATAGGCGCGACCGTAGCCGGTGCTGCCGCGATAGTTGAGGTCGGCGATGGCAAAGCCCCGTTGCACCCAATACTGGATGCGTGGATCGAGCATCGGATAGCAGGCGGAGGTTGGGCCCCCATGGATAAACACCACCAGAGGCGGTTTAGTGGCGCCGTTCATGGCGGGGTAGAAAAAACCATGGGCTTCACCCTTGCCACTTGGGTAGCGCAAGGTTCGCGGACAGCTGATCTGGTCGGCGGGCAACGGCGCAACGCCGCCAGCCAACACCTCGACTCGATGAGTGTCGCGGTTGATGGCGACCACCGCTGATGGGCTGATTGGTGACGCAGCGATGCAGTAAATAAACTGTTCATCCAGCGCCAGATTGCGAAAGCGGCTGTAGTCGCCGGTGAAATCCTGTAGCGAACCATCGCCTTGGCACAGTCCGAGTCGGCCAAAACCATTCTCGGTCCAGCTCGCCAGATAGGCACCTTCACCCAGCGGCAGCCATGTGCTGCTACCCAGTTGCCAAGGCGCGGGTGCGTGATCCGCTTCAGCGCTGGAGAGCGGGTTCAAGCCTGATTCGGATTCGATCCATGGCTGCCAGAAACCGCCGCGATCGGTCAGGCAATACAGGCGATTGGCCTCATCAAAGCGAGGTTGTTGCAGGGATTCTTCAGTGCCATCACCGGCTACACAGCGCGGCGCGCTCCAACTGCTGTCGGCCTGACGCTCGGCGACCATCAATCGCGTAGAGGTCCACGGCTGGTGCGGGCGACTCCATTCGATCCACGCCAGTCGCTGACCGTTTGGGCTCAGGGTCGGCGCGGCATAGAAGTCGGCGCCTTCAACCAGTAACCGGCGTTGTCCACTGGCGACATCGATAGCGATCAGTCGGTGTTGATTGTGGTTTTCCTCGACGGCCAGAACCTGGCCGTCAGCGAACTGCAAATCGCCATAGCGGCACTCGCCCTGGGTCAACGCCTGGGGCGTCTCACCTTGCAGCGATTGCCGATAAAGCTGTTGATCCGCTTCGTTGACGAACACCAGCCCGTCAACGCTCAGGCAGAACGAACTGCCGCCATATTCATAGACTCGACTGCGTACGCTGAACCCCGACGGCGTCAGGCAGCTGGCCTGGCCGTCGTACCGGTACCAGATTCGGCAGGTAGCGTCTTCGGGACGGTATTCATTCCAGAACAGGCCGTGCGGGCCGACGCGCAATTCAGCGAAGTCGATACCGGCAGCAACGGCTTCGGCGGCGCTGATGGGTTCAACCTTTAATGATGAGGTGTGAGTTTCGTTCATTGCGAAAGGCCAGTTGTTCGATGGTCTGGGTAGCGTGTTCGGCTTCTTCGCGGGCCTGAAGGATCACGCCGTGATGTTCTGACTTGCTGCACACCGGGTCAGCGTTGCTGGCGTCACCCGTGAGCATGAATGCCTGGCAGCGGCAGCCGCCGAAGTCCTTTTCCTTTTCATCGCAGGAGCGGCACGGCTCGGGCATCCAGTCGTAGCCGCGAAAGCGGTTGAAGCCGAACGAGTCGTACCAGATGTGCTGCATGCTGTGGTCGCGAACATTCGGGAACTGCACCGGCATCTGCCGCGCGCCGTGACACGGCAGGGCGGTGCCGTCCGGGGTCACGGTGAGAAAGAGGCTGCCCCAGCCGTTCATGCAGGCTTTGGGGCGTTCTTCGTAGTAGTCCGGGGTAACGAAAATCAGCTTGCAGGGATGCCCTTCGGCTTCCAGTCTGGCGCGGTACTCATTGGTGATGCGCTCGGCACGAACCAGTTGCTCTTTGGTCGGTAACAGTCCGACGCGGTTGAGCTGCGCCCAGCCGTAGAACTGGCAGGTGGCAAGCTCGACAAAGTCCGCTTCCAGCGCGATGCACAGTTCAATGATGCGGTCGATTTTGTCGATGTTGTGCCGATGGGTGACGAAGTTCAGCACCATCGGATAGCCGTGGGCTTTCACCGCACGGGCCATTTCGAGTTTTTGCGCGAAGGCTTTTTTCGAGCCGGCGAGCAGGTTGTTCACCTGCTCGTCGCTGGCCTGGAAACTGATCTGGATATGGTCCAGCCCGGCTTTCTTGAAGTCGCTGATTTTCTGCTCGGTGAGGCCGATGCCCGAGGTGATCAGGTTGGTGTAGAAACCGAGTTTACGGGCTTCACCGATCAGCTCGGCCAGGTCCTGACGCACCAGCGGTTCGCCACCGGAAAAGCCCAACTGCGCGGCGCCCATATCCCGTGCTTCGCGGAACACCTTGATCCACTGTTCGGTACTCAGCTCCTTGCCTTGCTCAGCGAAATCCAGCGGGTTTGAGCAGTAGGGGCATTGCAGCGGGCAGCGGTACGTCAGCTCGGCCAGCAGCCACAATGGCAGGCCGATCTCAGGCCTGGGCGGTAGCGGCTGAGCCTGCTCAGGCGAGTTCGATCCAGTGCTTGGCACGGGCGACCTCCATGAATTGTTCGATGTCGTCACCGAGCTCGGGTACGCCGGGGAACCGGGCGTCCAGTTCGGCAATAATTGCCGCGACATCGCGCCCACCGTCGATCAGGCCGCCTATCAGCGCGGCACTCTCGTTGAGTTTGATCATGCCTTCGGGGTACAGCAGCACGTGGCCCTTTTGCGCTGGTTCGTACTGGTAACGGTAGCCGGTCCGCCAGCTCGGGATCTTGCCGCGATCGAAGCTCATAGGGTGATTCCCTTATGCCAGACCCGTTGCCCGGTCACGCTGTGATAAGGCGGGCGGTTCAGTTCGTAGGCCATGCTCATGGCATCGAGCATGCTCCAAAGGATGTCCAGTTTGAACTGGAGAATTTCCAGCATGCGCTCCTGGCCTTCCCGAGTAGTGTAGTGCTGCAGAGTGATCGCCATACCATGTTCTACATCACGTCGAGCCTGGCCCAGGCGAGTGCGGAAATACTCATAACCGGCCGGGTCGATCCACGGGTAATGCTGTGGCCAACTGTCGAGTCGCGACCGGTGGATTTGCGGGGCGAACAGTTCAGTCAGCGAGCTGCTGGCAGCTTCCTGCCAACGGGCCCGGCGGGCGAAGTTGACGTAGGCGTCCACGGCAAAGCGCACTCCGGGCAAGACCAGCTCCTGGGAGCGTAGCTGATCCGGGTCCAGACCGACGGATTGGCCGAGACGTAGCCAGGCTTCGATGCCGCCTTCTTCACCGGGCGCGCCGTCGTGGTCGAGCAGACGCTGAATCCATTCGCGGCGCACTTCCCGATCCGGGCAGTTGGCCAGGATCGCGGCGTCCTTGAGCGGGATGTTCACCTGATAGTAAAAGCGATTGGCGACCCAACCCTGGATCTGCTCGCGGGTCGCCCGACCTTCATACATCGCCACATGGTAGGGGTGATAAATGTGGTAGTAGGCGCCCTTGGCGCGTAGCGCCTGTTCGAATTCGGCGGGGGACAGCGGTGTGTCAGGCATTTCGGTTCTCCAGCGGAACAACCGTGAATTTTTATGTCGTCTGGTCGGGCGCCATCGCGAGCAAGCTCGCTCCCACAGGGAATTGCGGTTTCAGGAGGTGCGAGGCTTGCCCGCGATTGATCGTGAGACGATCCCTGTTACAGCTCAATACTCATTCCGTCGTAAGCCACCTCGACATTTCGTCGTACAAGTTCGGCACGTTCGGCCGAGTCTTCATCGAGTATCGGGTTGGTGTTGTTGATGTGGATAAGCACTTTGCGCTGCTTGGGCAACCGCTCCAGCACGTCCAGCATGCCGCCGGGGCCGTTCTGTGCCAGATGTCCCATTTCCCGACCGGTTCGGGTGCCGACGCCACGACGCTGCATTTCGTCGTCATCCCACATCGTGCCGTCCACCAGCAGGCAGTCGCTGCCAGCCATGATTTCCAGCAGCGGTGCGTCGACCTTGCCCAGGCCAGGGGCGTAGAACAGCTTGCCGCCGGTGCGCAGGTCTTCGACGATCAGTCCGATGTTGTCGCCGGGGTGCGGGTCGAAGCGATGCGGCGAATAGGGCGGCGCGGCGCTGCGTAGCGGCAGGGGGGTGAAGCGCAGGTTCGGGCAGGCCGGGATGGTGAATGTGCCGTCGAGCCCGATACGATTCCAGCTCAGCCCGCCGTTCCAGTGAGTGAGCATGGTGAACAGCGGGAAGCCGGTGCTCAGGTCTTCATGGACCATGTCGGTGCACCAGACCTGATGCGGGCAACCTTCGCGCAGGCTGAGCAGGCCGGTGGTGTGATCGATCTGGCTGTCCATCAGGATGATCGCGCTGATCCCGGTATCGCGCAGAGTGCGGCCCGGTTGCATCGGATCGAAACTCTGCAACTGTGCGCGGATGTCCGGCGAGGCGTTGCACAGCACCCAGTTCACGCCATCATCGGAGATCGCGATGGATGATTGAGTACGCGCCTCGGCCCTCAGGCTGCCGTCGCGAAAGCCTGCACAGTTCACGCAGTTGCAGTTCCACTGCGGGAAACCACCGCCGGCAGCGGAACCCAGAATCCGGACAAACATGGCCGCTCCTTCACACAGAAGCTGAACATAAAAACGCCCCGGCTGGCCGAGGCGTTGCACTGCGCTACAAATTAACGGTTTGCGAAGTACATGGTGACTTCAAAGCCGATACGCAGGTCGGTGTAAGCGGGTTTGGACCAGGACATGGTGTTGCTCCTTCAGGTGGGTGGGACGGTTGACACCTACACATAGAGTCCACCTCCAGTGGGAGATTTCAGATGCTCAGGTGGCTATCTTGGCAAGTTCCAGCTGGTGATTAGCCTCCACGCTTGAAGCAAGCTTATTGCAGCCCGGTAATGATCATTTTGCCACTTGCCAGGAATCATCCGGGGACGGCCCGTTGGCTAGACACCTCCAGCCGCCTTCGGCCTGATTCAGTCGGTGAGCGGCGTCCAGCACTGTGCGTCGGTCCAGCGTCAAAACAGCCTTGTGCAATGGCTCCAGGTAATCCAGCGGATGGCCGGCCAATCTGCCTTGCCACAGCAGTTCCGCGGCTTGGGCGACGGGCAGGGCGCTGCTGTCCAATTGTGCCGCGAGTGTCTGACGCTGGTGAATGAAAGACGAATCATCAATAGCCAAGATTAGTTCAGGAATCCGCTGAAGGAAGATTTCGATGTGTTCGAGGATGTCGCGCAATGAAGTGCCTGGTGACTGCACGCCGAACACTAGCCCGGTTTGCCCATTGAACTGCCGCACCGCGTTGAAGACCGCATAACCCAGTTGCAACTCCACCCGCAGGCGCTGGTAGAAAGGTGACTGGCAAACCTGCGCGAGTAAACGCCAGGCGGCTTCGTCGGCAATGTCCTGGGTGGGTGTCGGGCAGAACAGCAACAGCGCGTGTTCGCTGGACTCGGTTGGCACCTCACTCCATAGACGCTGTGAGCGAATCGATCGCGCAGGTGATACCTGGTTGTCGGGGATGCCCGGCATTCGGTTCAGTGCGCCACTGATCGCGGTCTGTGTGTGGGCAGGCAAACCTAGTGCCAACCCATCCCAGTGAGCGCTCGACCAGAGTTGTTGCAGTTCGGTCACAGTGACTGCCTGCTGCGCTGGTTGCTGGAAATATCCCAGGCAATGCTCGGGCAGTGCTTTTAGCAACTGCCGAATGGGGATCAGCGGGGGAGTCCTGGTTGGCTCGCCATGTTCTTGCCAGAAGTCGGCGTCGGGTTTTGTCAGACGCTGCAACGCCTGTTCGAGAATCGCCGGCATCGGCCCATGAACGCCGGACAGTTTCAGCAGCCATTCATTGCCCTGCGCGCTGAAGGAAAAATCGACACCGGCCTGACGGGCGTCTTCTCGCAAGTCCGACAGGCTGCTTTCGAGCTTCGGCTGAAGGCTGGCCTGCATCGCAGAGTCCAGGCGCCAGCGCAGGTAAACAGCGGCATCGCCGGTATTGTCTGGCAGTTGCTGGCTGAAAAGCATGCTCGAATTATCACGCCGGCCGCGCGAGCGATCCTGGGCAAAGGTCCGCAGGCCGCGGTGAGCGCTGGTTTGCCCACGAATCAGCCCGGCCCGGGCGGGTGCAGTGACTTGGCGTAGAAAGGGGTTGGGCGGTGGCAGCTGCCAGGCGCCTGCTGGTTTATCTACAGAGGTTGGCTGCATCTGCTTCAAGAGTGCTTTGAGTGCGGCGACACCTTGTTCGCTCAAGCCCGGCTCCCATTGCTCTTTGTCCAGACGGGCCAGCTCCAGTGCGCCGCTGACCTGCTGCCTGCGCTGTTGCAGCAGGGCATATTCCTCGCGCAATTGAGGCCAGTCAGCGTTCTCGTTGAAGAAGCTGAGCCAGTCGAAAAACAGCTCATGTATCAACGGATGTTGTTTCGATCCGCTGGCGGTGAGTGTGAATTCAATGTTCAACAACGCTTGCCCGGCGAACTGGTACAGCGGCGCGGTTTTCAGGGTATCGATCAGTTGGCGACCTTGTAACCCGGCGAGCAACCCGCCGGGTTTTGAGGCGTTTAGCCACGTACACAGAAAGTCCAGCGCCTCTGGTGATGAGTCGGGCAGCTGCTCAAAGGCAAACAGCAGGTTCAGACAGTGCTCGCCAGCCTGTTGATAACGGGTGTCGGCGGTCGCCATCAATGCGGGTGGCGCACTCTGCATCACCTTCTGGCCGGTGGCGAGGGTTGCGCTGAACGCCTCCGCCAGGGCCTTCAACTCGCTAACAGGCTGTGGCCCAGCCAGGCTCAGGGTCATTTGACCGGTCTGATAGAAGCGTTGATAGAACTCGCTCAATGCCTGCTGGAAAGCCGGGTGCGGTACCAGCAGGCTATAGCGATTCCCGGCATGAAAGGCCCGCAGCGGATGGGCCGCAGAGAGGCCATTGAACAGGCTGAACTGTTGTTGCGCCGATGCATTCCGAGACCAGGCGATAAACTCGGCGTGCAGCACTTCCCGTTCGCGCAGTTGATCGGCCTGGTGCAGGCGTGGGTGGGCAAGCATGTCACTCAAACGCTCGACTCCACCTTCAAATGCCTGTGCAGGCAATTCGAAGAAAAAATCCGTGGTGCGCTCGCTGGTGCGCGCATTCACTTGTCCGCCGTGACCTTGCACGTAGGCCATCAATCCTTGGTCTGCGGGAAAACGCGCGGTACCAAGAAATAACAGATGTTCGAGGAAGTGCGCGAGCCCGGGCCAGGCGAGCGGCACGTCGTGGCTGCCGGCGGCAACTCGCAACGCGGCTGCGCAGCGCTTCAAATGTGGTGCGTGACGCAGTGAAACCTGCAGCCCGTTGGCCAGGGTTTCAGTGTGATGATGGGGGTGGTTCAGCGCGGGCATGAGCACTTCCAGAACAGAGAAGCACTCATGCTAGCGGATAATGTCCGATCAGCGCTTGTTCAGGTCGCCATAAAGCTCGGGGCGGCGGTCAAGGAAATAGCGATTGGCAGCGCGGGAGTCGAGCATCAACTGACGATCCAGCGTTCCGGAGATCAGCATTTCATCGAGACCGGCCTGGGCGATGCGAGTGCCATCTGGCGCGGCAATGCTGCTTTGGCCGCAGTAGTGGATGTCACCTTCATCGCCGCAGTAATTGGCGTAGGCCACATAACACTGGTTTTCGAAGGCGCGAGCGCGGACGGTGACGTCGGCAATAAAGTCATACGGCACCATATTCGCAGTCGGCACCAGAATCAGCTCGGCACCGGCCAAGGCCAGACGGCGGGCGTTTTCCGGGAACTCCAGGTCATAGCAGATCAAAAAGCCGAGTTTCCAGCCGTTCAATTCCACCAGTGGAAACTCATCGGGGCCGGCACTGAACATCGAGTGATCAAGTTCGCCGAACAAGTGCGTCTTGCGGTAGTTGCACAGGCTTTGGCCCTTGGCATCGATCACTTGCACGGCGTTGTAGATCTGACCGTCATCGGCCCGCTCCGGGTAGCCATAGAGAATGGCGATACCCGAAGCCTTGGCGATGCCCGCAATGTGTTGCGCCGAGGCCCCGTCTCGCGCCTCGGCCAGAGCGCCGACCGCCTCGACACCGATGTTGTAGCCGGTCAGGAACATCTCCGGCAGCACCAGCAAATCAGCGTCCTTGGCTTTCATCGCCAGTTTTTGCAGACGTTGCAGATTACCCGCGACATCCAGCGGTAGCGGCGGGCATTGGTAGAGAGCTACGCGCATATCGGACTCCCGTTACTCGGCCAGTGCGATCGGGCCGATTTCATGGAACACGTCGCCCGGGCCCGGGTTTTGCGCATGAGTTTCGCCACCGAAGTGTTTCATGATGCCCCACACCGCATTCAACGACGTCTGTACCGCGCCTTCAACCCACGCCGGCGTCCATGAAACATCGTCGCCCGCGATAAAGATCCCGCGCTGCTCAGCGGGCATGTCTTGCTGCATGAAGTGCGCGTACATACGCTGGTTGTAGCGATAGTGACCCGGCAGTGCACCCTTGAAGGCGCCGAGGAAATGCGGATCGGCTTCCCAGGACACAGTGATCGGATCGCCGATGATGCGCGCCGCGATGTCGACTTTGGGGTAGATCTTCTTCAACGCGTCAAGCGCCAGCTTCACGCGTTTTTCGATCGGTTGCGGAAGCATTTTCAGTGCGTCGCTCATCCACGAGTACGACAGGCAAATAACCCCCGGCTTATCGTCGCCGTTGTCGAACAGGTAGGTGCCACGGGTCAGGCGATCGGTGAGGGTCATGCTCATCAGGTCGCGACCGGTTTGCGGGTCCTTGTCCTTCCAGAATGGCCGGTCGACCATCACGAAGGTTTTCGACGACTGCATGTAGCGCGTGCGGTCCAGTGCCATCCACATTTTCTGTGAGAACAGCGACTCTTCGCACTCGATCTGGGTGGTCAGCAACCAGCTCTGGCAGGTGGTCAGCACCGCAGCGTATTCGCGGGTGTCGCCCCAGTTATCGGTGACGCTGAAGCTGCCATCGGCGGCGCGGGCAATGCGTTTCACCCCGGTACGCGGTGCGCCGCTGTGCAGCGAGCTCAGGCTGGTGCCTTCCGGCCAATGAGCACAACGCTCGGGTGCATGGCGCCAGATGCCCAGCGGCACTTGCTCGACACCACCGACCACCAGGTGCTGGTGGTCATCGCAGTTGGTCATGACCACGCGGAAGATTTCCAGCATCGAGTTGGGGAAGTCCGAATCCCAGCCACCGGTGCCGAAGCCCACCTGGCCGAACACTTCGCGGTGATGGAACGACAACCTGGCGAAGGCTTTGGAGGTGGCGACGAAGTCGTAGAACGTGCGGTCATCCCACAGTGGGACCAACGTGTTCCACAACTCTTTGAGACGTGGCACATCGCGGTCGCGGATCGCTTGCTGGATCTCGCCGAAGCGCGAACCTTCCTCCAGTGCATCAGCCCAGGCGTCGGCGACTTCCTGGAACAGCGCCGGCAGGTCGGCGAGTTTTTGTGCGTAGTGGGTCTGGCCTTCGAGGTCGATCACTGTGCTGCCCGAGGCGGGCGTCAGTGGGTTGGGGAAGGGTTTGGTTTCCAGGCCGAGTTTGTCGACATAGTGGTAAAACGCGGTGGACGACACCGGGAAGCGCATGCCGCCCAGTTCGGCGATGACTCCTTCAGCTCCTTCAAAGGCCTGAGAGCGCAAACGGCCACCCATTTTCGAGGCTTCATACACCACGGGTTTCAGGCCCAGCTTCATCAGCTCGTAAGCCGCTACCAACCCGGCGATCCCGGCACCGACGATCGCCACTTCGGCGCCGTGGTTTTGCACCGGAATGCTACCCAGGCCTGCCGGGTGCTCGATCCAGTCATCGAAAGCGAAGGGGAAGTCCGGGCCGAAAATAGTGACCGGTTTTTTACCGTCTGCAGGATGGCGATTTTTCTTGTTCATGGCTGACCTTGCTGTCGACTCGGCGTTGAGCGCTGAGTATAGGAAAAGATGACAGCCATTCTAGGGAGCCTGGAGCACGTTAATAAGACGCAATGTGTCGTCAATCTGGATGCTTATTGAGCAATATGACGAGAATGTTGAGCTAAATGAATGTTTGGCTCAATGTGCGCAGGGGATAATCGCCGTCCCCAAAGGCTCGGTTAAACCCTTAAACCGGCTGCCCACGATCAATCTTGCTGCTGAGGATGATCGAGGTCGTGGTTTTCTCTACGCCATCGACGCTGCCGATCTGGTCGAGCAACTGGTCGAGCTGTTCCGGCGAATCGGTGCGCAGCCACGCCACGTAATCGAACTCACCGCTGACCGCACACAGTTGCTGGACCTGTGCCATGGCGCTGAGCCGTCGCAGCACTTCCTTGCCGGAGCGCGGTTGCACGGTGATCCCGACGTACGCCTGCAACCCGCCATCGACCACCCGCTGACCGAGACGTACGCCGTAGCCGGTAATCACCCGAGCCTTTTCCAACCGCGCCAGCCGTGAGGTTACGGTGGTGCGGGCGATGCCCAGCTGCCGGGCGAGCATGGCGACGCTTTCACGGGCGTTGATCTGCAGCGCCGCGATCAATTGGCGGTCGATCTCGTCGAGAACGGGAGGGCGGGTGTCAGGCAAGGTCTTCTCCGGCAGCATGCATCAGTAGACGAGCATGTTACAGACTCGCACGCACCGATGCTCACAGGAGCGAATCGCTTACTTGCGCTGCAATTGTGCGTAGTTTTGTGGTGTGACCAGTTGCGTAGCGATCCACACATCACCTTGCAGGGCTTCGTGGTTGATCAGCTTCACGGCCGCGTCGAGGGAGCCTGCGCCAATCGCCACCGGGTCGCGGAACACACTGACAGCGAGTTGGCCTTTTTTCAGCGCCTGCAAACCATCAGGCGTACCGTCGATGCCACCCACCAGAATGTCATCGCGCCCGGCCTGACGCAGGGCCATGGCCGCGCCGATGCCCATCTCGTCATTGTTGGCGGCCACGGCATTGATGGTCTGGCCTTTGGTCAGCCATTCGTTCATCAGGTCCATGCCTTTCTCGCGCTGCCAATCGCCGGATTGTTCTTCGACGATGTTGATCTGCGGGTACTTGGCCAATACCTCCTTGACCCCGCTGGTGCGCTTGCCGGTATCGCTGTGGGCGAGGCGCCCGAGAATTACCGCGAGGTTGCCTTTGCCGCCCATCTTCTCGGCGAGGTATTGCATTTGCATGCGACCGATGGCGTGCTCGTCGGTGCCGACGAAAACTACGCCGGCCGGCAAGGTTTCCACTTCAGGGCGGCTATTCATGTATACCAGCGGGATGCCGGCAGCGATGACTTTCTCGCTGATCTTCCTGGTCGCCGAGGTATCGGCGGGGTTGACGATGATCGCGTCGACTTTCTGGCTGATAAAGCTCTCGACCTGACTCAGCTGGCGCACCACATCGCTGCCGGAATCTTCAATTTGCAACCTGGCACCGCCCGGCACCTGTTTGGCGCGGTCCTGCATGGCCTGCACCAGATAGGAAATGTAATTGTCGTACTGACCCACGGTGACTCCGATGCGTAACTCGGCCTGGGCAGAAACGGACAGCAGCAGTGCGCATACACATCCGAGAAAACGCATCATGTCGTTTGATCCTTTTTATTGTCGGGTGGTGCAGAAAAGCTGCGCTCAGGAGTTATGGGTCTCACACTATTGAAATAAATATTCCAGATCAATACTGGCTGGAATTTTATGTTTTTAGTGAAGAGCGTGCCTGCGGCTGATCTCGGAACCGTCCATGAGATTTCTTGCAGCAATTGGACTGCGGCAAGTCCCGGTCGGCATGATGTGATTGCTTATGCGTTGCCTGAGTAAACGCTGAATCGCAGAAACGCAAAAGCCGCGCAGTGCGCGGCTTTTTTGTTTGGTGGGCCCAGCAGGACTCGAACCTGCGACCAAGGGATTATGAGTCCCCTGCTCTAACCAACTGAGCTATAGGCCCTTGGTAGGCCGCGGATTATAGCGATGGTTTCTCGGCTGTGCTATCCGAAAAATCCGAAACGTTTATATGAAGAAAGCTTGTGGCGAATTCGTCGGCAGGGAGGGGAACGCTGACGATGTAGCCCTGGATCTGTTCGCAGCCCTCGGCGGCGAGGAATTCCTGCTGCGCCAGAGACTCGACACCCTCGGCGATGATGGTGAATTGCATGCTGCGACCCAACGCGATGATGGCGCGGACGATGGCCGCATCATGGGGGTCGTCAGGCAGGCCGCGGACGAAGGATTGGTCAATTTTCAGGAAGTCCAGCGGCAGGCGCTTGAGGTAGCTCAGGGAGGAGTAGCCAGTTCCAAAGTCGTCGATAGCCAGTTGTACGCCCAGTCGTTTGAGTTGATGCAGGACTTCAAGCGCTTCTTCGGCCTGGCTCATGATGAAGCTTTCGGTGATTTCCAGTTGCAGGAAACCGGGTTTAAGGCGGTTATCTTTAAGCAGCTGTTCGATCCGGCTGAGCAGGTTCGGTTGACGCAGTTGAGCGCCGGCCAGGTTGACCGATAGCGGGCCGAAGCCGTCGTAGTCCCTATTCCACGCGAACATCTGCTGACAGGCCTGCTCCAGTACCCAATCGCCAATTTGCAGGATCATGCCGTTTTCTTCGGCCAAAGGGATGAAGTGCTCGGGCGGTACGTCGCCGAAGTTTGGGTGACGCCAGCGAATCAAGGCTTCGGCACCCACTACACACCGGTCCTTCAGGCTGATTTTTGGCTGGTAATAGAGACATAGCTCATTGCGCTCGATGGCGCGGCGCAGTTCATGTTCCAGCGCTATGCGTTCACTGGCCTGGGCGGTGAGGTCACGAGTGTAGCTTTCAACCCGGTTGCGGCCCTTGGCTTTGGATCGGTACATGGCTGCGTCGGCATTCTTGACCAGTGTGGCGACGTCACAGCCGTCCTTGGGGTAGAGGCTGGTACCAATGCTGGCACTGATGAAAAACTCGTGCTCGCCGGCCTGGAAGGGCGCAGCAAAGCAATTGAGCAGCTTGGTGGCGATGTGTTCAGCGTCACTGGCTTGCTGCAGGCCGGGAAGCAGGATGATGAATTCATCGCCCCCTAGTCGGGCCACGGTGTCAATGTCGCGCAATTGCTCTTTCAAGCGCACGGCAATGCCTTTGAGCAGCAGGTCGCCGACCGGGTGACCAAGGCTGTCATTGATATGCTTGAAACGGTCCAGGTCGAGGAACAGCACGGCGCCCTGGCCGCCGTGCTCTTGCTGGCCGTTCAGCGCCGTCAGCAAGCGACTTTCGAACAAGGTGCGGTTGGGTAGACCGGTCAGCGGGTCATGGTGGGCCTGGTAGTCGAGACGCGCCTGGGCGTGCTTCAAACTGGATATGTCCGCGAACACCGCAACGAAATGGGTGATGAGTCTGTCCCGGTTGCGCACGGCGCTGATGGTCAGCCAGCTTGGATACAGCTCACCATTTTTGCGTCGGTTGGAAATCTCCCCCTGCCAATGACCTTCGGCGGTCAGTTGATGCCACATGGCCGCGTAGAAGGCGCTGTCGTGCAAGCCTGAGGCAAGTAGCCTGGGGGTATGGCCCAGGGCTTCGGTTTCGCTGTAGCCGGTGATTTGCGTGAAGGCCCGGTTGACCGCGCTGATGTGTTGTTGCGTATCGGTGATCAAAACCCCTTCGGCGGTGCTCTCGAACACCGTGGCGGCTTGTTGCAGTTTTTCCTGCATCAGGTGGCGATCGGTGATGTCTCGGGCAATCGTCAGCATGCAGTCCTCGCCGGCAATAGGCAGTGGGCGACTGGAAAGCTCGCATAAACGGATCTGCCCGTCGTTTCGGCGGATGTGGCAGCTGAAGTCGCGTACAAAGCCGTCTCGTTGCAGCATCTCCAGTAACTGTTTGCGTTCGTTCAGGTTCACCCAGATACCCAGTTCCAGTGTGGAACGGTCCAGGGACGTCGCACTATTGAAGCCGGTAATGCGACTGAAACCCTCATTGACTTCAATCAACCGGCCATCGCGCTGGCGGCTCAGCAGCAGGCCGTCGGGCGATGCATGGAAGGCTTTGGCGAATTTCTCTTCGGAGGTTTGCAGTTGTTGCTGGGTTTCTTTGAGTTGACTGATGTCGCGCACCACCACCACCAGTGCGGGGGTAGTGTCGAGTTCGAACGGTTCGGCGGAGATCAAACCGGTGAACACCTGCCCATTGTTACGTCTGAATGGCATCTCCAGATTGCGAAGACTACCGCCCTGCAAACGCTGCAAGAGAACGGGGCCGACGCCCTCTATCCCCCAGATATTCAGGTCGGTGGCGGATTGGCCGATGACTTCCTCGGCACTCAGGCCTATCTGCTCCTCAAAGGCTTCATTGACCTCCAGCAAACAGCCGTCGGACAGCCGTGCGATCACCAGAATGTCCGGACATTGCTGAAATACCGACGCGAACTTCTGCTCGGACAGACGCAAGGCCTCTTCGGTTCTCTTGGTTTCACTGATATCGATCATCAAGCCGCGCAGAACCGGTTCATGGCCATGTTCAATCAGGCTGACGATATCGCGAACCCACAGGCAGCGGCCGTCGGCGGTGATGACGCGGTAGTCGAGGCTGTGATCGCGGCCAAGCAATACCTCATGGTCGCAAAAGGCTTGGGCTCGAGTCAGGTCGGCGGGATGAATGATGTTGCGCCAAAAGCCTGGAATCAGCCATTGATACAGGGGATAGCCGAGCAAGTCTTCGGCATGGGGTGATACATAGCTATAAGTGAAGTCGCTGATACGGGCTTCCCAGGCAATCGCTGAAAGGCTCTCTACCAGGCCGCGGTAATGGTATTCACTGCTGCGCAGCTCTTGTTCCAGCGCAACCCGGCGGGAGATCTCCGAGCTGAGTCGGTGATTGATGCGGATCACTACCGCCAACACGGTGAACAGCAGAAGGACGCCGGGCAGGCCGTAGAGCAAAAGGTCGGACCAGAAAGTGCGGTGGTCGAGGACGTTCCCCACCCAATGTTCCTGAATGGCGTTGATTTCTGCAGGGCTCATATCCGCCATTACTTTATCGAGGATGCCGATCAGAATCTTATTGCCTTGTGGTACGGCCATCGCCAATTGATAGCGATAAGGCGTTTCGCCGCTGACGTAGAGCCCATCGAGTTTGAGCTGCCGCAGACTCCAGATACTGGAGGCGAGATCGCCCACGACCGCATCCACCTGATCGGTAGCGAGCGCCTCCAACGCTGAACTGACATTTGGCAAAGCGACCAGATTCAGGTCTGGATGGTGTGCGCGCAATAGTTCATGAGGGGCGTAGTTCTCCACCACGGCAATTTTCAGGCCGTACAGATCTTCGATTTTTTGTGGTTGTGCCCCACGTTCGTGAGCAAGAATCACGATCGGAAAGTCCAGATAGGGGCGGGTGAAGGACAGGTAGCGCTGGCGCTCAGGCGTCGACATGATCCCTGGCAAGAGGTCCAGCTTGCCTTGTTTGGCCTGTTCCAGCACCTCGGTCCAGCTGACTGGCTCAATGGGGATGACTTTGATGCCCAGGCGTTCCTTGATCAGCTTGATGTAGTCCGCCGCCAGCCCCTGGTAGCGGCCCTCTTCATCGCGATACTCGAAAGGTGGCCAGGACGCATCGACACCCAGACGCAGTTCCGGGTGGGTCGTAAGCCAGCTACGTTCTTCGTCGGTGAGCGTCAACGCGCCGGCCGTTGAGGTCCAGGCAAGCAGTGACAGCAAAAGCACGGCCAGCATTCTGGGCATAACGGTCTCGTTATGGCTCGGGGGGATTGTTTCGAGTGTAGACGGGCATTTTGGCGGGAGTGAAGTGCGGGGGATTTAATCTGTTGAAAGCAAAACCCCCAGCAGGGCTGGGGGTTTTTTGATCACTCGTCGAGGAAGGAGCGCAAATGCTCGCTTCTCGTCGGGTGGCGCAGCTTGCGCAACGCCTTGGCTTCAATCTGACGAATCCGCTCGCGGGTAACGTCGAACTGTTTACCGACTTCCTCAAGGGTGTGGTCGGTATTCATGTCGATGCCGAAGCGCATGCGCAGAACCTTGGCTTCACGGGCAGTGAGGCCGGACAGTACTTCGCGAGTCGCTTCTTTAAGGCTCTCAACAGTGGCGACATCGATTGGCGACTGCATGGTCGAGTCTTCGATAAAGTCACCCAGGTGGGAGTCTTCGTCATCACCGATCGGGGTTTCCATGGAGATCGGCTCTTTAGCGATCTTCAATACCTTGCGGATTTTGTCCTCAGGCATTTCCATGCGTTCGCCCAGCTCTTCCGGAGTCGGCTCGCGACCCATTTCCTGCAGCATCTGCCGGGAAATACGGTTGAGTTTGTTGATCGTCTCGATCATGTGCACCGGAATACGGATGGTGCGGGCCTGGTCGGCGATCGAGCGAGTGATCGCCTGACGGATCCACCAGGTGGCATAAGTCGAGAACTTGTAGCCGCGACGGTATTCGAACTTGTCCACCGCTTTCATCAAGCCGATGTTGCCTTCCTGGATCAGATCGAGGAATTGCAGGCCACGGTTGGTGTACTTCTTGGCGATGGAGATCACCAGACGCAAGTTCGCTTCAACCATCTCTTTCTTCGCGCGGCGGGCCTTGGCCTCACCGATCGACATGCGACGGTTGATGTCCTTGATCTCGGCAATCTTCAAACCGGTTTCTACCTCGAGCGCAGTCAGCTTCTGCTGGCAACGAACGATATCGGCTTGAAAGCGACCAATGGCTTCAGCGTATTTGCTTTTGCCTTTGGCCAGTGCGTCGGTCCAGCTTTCGTCAACTTCGTTGCCCGGGAACTGGCGCAGGAAGTCGGCACGCGGCATGCGTGCATCACGAACGCAGAGCTGCATGATCGCGCGCTCTTGCTGACGCAGACGATCGAGAGCACTACGCACACGCTCAACCAGGCCTTCGAATTGCTTCGGAACCAGTTTGATCGGCATGAACAGCTCAGCCAGGAGCAACATTTCGGCGATTGCCAGCTTGTTGTCGCGACCGTGCTTCTTCAGCGCCTTGCGAGTGACTTCCATCTGATCGGACACTGCGCCGAAACGCTGTGCAGCGATGATCGGATCCGGACCGCTTTCGGCTTCTTCTTCGTCATCAGCGCTGGCTTCGGCGTCGTCGTCGTCGGAATCGTCATCCGCTTTCACGGTTTTCGAATCGACAGGCGGCGGAACTTCGGCGGCAGGCGGCGCAATACCGTCGTCCGGGTCGATATAACCGCTCAGAACGTCGGACAGGCGGCCACCTTCGGTGGTGACGCGAGTGTACTCGGAGAGTATGTGGTCAACCGTGCCAGGGAAGTGCGCGATTGCGCCCATCACTTCACGGATGCCCTCTTCGATACGTTTGGCGATTTCGATTTCGCCTTCCCGTGTGAGGAGCTCAACTGTACCCATTTCACGCATATACATGCGCACGGGGTCAGTGGTGCGGCCAATGTCGGTCTCAACCGCTGCCAACGCTGCGGCCGCTTCTTCAGCGGCTGCCTCGTCGGTATCGGCGTCGGCCAGCATAAGGGCGTCCGCATCCGGAGCACTCTCGTGTACGGGAATCCCCATGTCATTAATCATGCGGATGATGTCTTCCACCTGTTCCGGATCTGAAATATCCTCCGGCAGGTGGTCGTTGACCTCTGCGTAAGTCAGATACTTCTGCTCACGACCCAGGGTGATCAACTCTTTGATACGAGACTGCTGTTGCGCTTTTCCGGACATAACACCCTATCCACTGAAGGTCTTGGCGGGCAAAAAACAAGCCGAGGATTATACCTGAGCTATGACCTCACGCGCCAGTTGAGGTCGGGTTTGATGCGGAAACCTTTTGACGGAGCAGGTCGCGCATCTGGTTTGCTTCTTCTGGACTCAGCCCAGATTGGTTCGCTTTTTTGATAAGTTGTTCCAGGTTTCGTTCGCGTTGACGTGCAGATAGCCTAGTAATGGTGTCGAAAAACTGTTGTTCAAGGTTATCGCCCTCAATCAGCCATTCCTTTTCTGCCAGCGCTTTGAGCAGGCGCCCCTGTTCGGTGCCATGCCAACGCGCAATCAGTTGAAATGAGTTTAGCTTAGGATTCTTTTGTACGGCTTCGAGCAGTGCTACCAACAGTTGTGTATTAGTGTGGTCCTCGGCAGCAAAGTGCCCGGCGTCTTCAACTTTTTCGGCCAGTTGCGGGTGATGAAGCAGCGTGCGCAGTGCTGCCAGCGTTGGCGGCTCCACGGCTGCCGGGGTACGTGGGCCGCGAGGCTGGTCGCGATCGTCCTGACGCTTGCCCTTTTTGTCCCAGGGTTTGTTTTCCCATTTCTTGCCGCCAGTCCCTGATTTTTTCGGCGTCCACTCCTGTTGAGGTGTATATGCCTCTTGAGGTTGGTGGTAATCGGCGTAATCAGGCATGGCGTCATAGTCAATGCCAGGGTCGTAGGCGGGCGGAGCTTCCTGTGGTGCGCTGTGCACCAATTGGCTGACCGCCTCGCTGTTGAGTCCGGTGATTTCAGTGAGTCGCTGACGCATTAACGTGCGCAGGTTGGCGCCGGGAACCTTGTCGATCAGCGGCGCTGCGAGGGTGGCCATATGGGCCTTGCCTTCCAGGGAGCGCGGATCGGATTCTTCGGTCAACTGCTGAAAAAAATAATCGGCCAAAGGCTGTGCGTGCTGGTTGATGCGCGCCCGGAAGGCGTCAGTGCCTTCGGAGCGGACCAGAGTGTCCGGGTCTTCACCTTCAGGCAGGAACAGAAAGCGCGCACGCCGTCCGTCCTGCAGGCTCGGCAAGGCAGCTTCAAGCGCGCGCCAGGCGGCATTGCGTCCCGCCTGATCGCCGTCAAAACAGAACAATACGCTGGGGACAACGCGAAACAGTCGTTTCAGGTGTTCTTCGCTGGTGGCGGTGCCTAGCGTGGCGACGGCATTGCGCAAGCCTTGTTGGGCGAGAGCGATGACATCCATGTAGCCTTCGACGACGATGATTTCATCGAGGTTGCGATTGTTCTTGCGCGCCTCGAACAGGCCGTAGAGTTCCTGGCCTTTATGGAATACCGGAGTTTCCGGTGAGTTCAGGTATTTGGGTTTGTCGTCGCCCAGTACCCGACCGCCGAAAGCGATGATCCGCCCGCGACTGTCGCGGATCGGAAACATGACGCGATCACGGAAGCGGTCGTAGCGCTTGCCGGTTTCAGCATTCTCGATCAGCAGGCCGGCATCGATCATGGCTTTCTGTTGCAGTGTGTCGCTGCTCAGATGCTTGAACAGATTGTCCCAGCCGGGCGGGGCGAATCCGAGGCCAAAGTCCCGGGCAATTTCACCGGTCAGGCCGCGGCCCTTGAGGTAATCGACGGCGGCTTTGCGCGCGGGATGGCTTTTCAGCGCCTGGCGGTAGAAATCGGCAGCAGCGGTGAGCAGCGGGTAGAGCGGTGAGTCGGTCGGTTGCCGGGGTTTGTGTGGTCGGCCACTTTCTTCTCGGGGTATTTCCATGCCGGCGGCTTTGGCCAGCTCTTCGACGGCCTGGGGGAAGTCCAGGTTATCGTGGTCCATGATGAAGCCGAGGGCGTTGCCACCAGCGCCGCAGCCGAAGCAGTAGTAGAACTGCTTGTCGGGGCTGACGCTGAAGGAGGGGGTTTTTTCTTTGTGGAACGGGCAGCAGGCGGTGTAATTCTTGCCAGCCTTTTTCATTTGCAAGCGCGAGCTGACCACGTCGACGATGTCGGTGCGGTTCAGAAGGTCGTCAATAAAGCTCTGGGGAATTAGCCCGGCCATGGCGTGCTCGTCATCACTGCGCGGAAATTAAACCCAAGCGAAGGGCGGTCGATGTCTGGTCGTTGTTTCGAGGCGCAACAGTATGCGGCTCGACCGGATGTCGTCTGCGTGATCGCTGTCGGGAAGTGTATCTGCCGAAAATCCACTGACGTTAGTTCCAATCAGTATTCGACTACTTGAATGTGTTGCTCTGAGTCCGGCAGCGGCCAATGGCAGGCCTCGGATAGCTCATAAGCGGGCACAGGAGAGTGTGCCTTGGGCTGATCGTCTGTCGAGGAATCAGGTAAGGTGTGCTCGTCGGTAGCCTTGTAAGGCTCGTCAGAAAAGACGTGCACCGCTGGCAAAAAGCCAGGCCTGACGTGATGAAGCAGATTTGTCTCGGTCGCATCGGCGGCTTTGACGGTGAAGCATCAAGCGATATCCGCAAATGCCAATAGCCCGGCTGAGGGCCGGGCTTGGCAGAAGCTTGCTACGAACGTCTGCGTATTAGTACAGACGAACGGCGCGGCGCTGCTCGCGCTGAACTTTCTTGGCGTGACGCTTAACAGCGGCTGCTGCCTTACGTTTACGCTCAGAAGTCGGCTTCTCGTAAAATTCGCGGCTACGAACTTCAGCCAGAACACCGGCTTTTTCGCAGGAGCGCTTGAAACGACGCAGAGCTACGTCGAAGGGTTCGTTCTCTTTAACTTTGACGGCTGGCATCCAGAGCTACCTTCATTCATTACCGGGGTCAACATCCTCGCGGCAAAAGTGCACTTGAAGACGTCGGTTTTTAAGGGTTGCGGATGTTAACCCCTCATCGCTAGGAATGCAAAGCCTCTGATCGAAAACCGCTGGTAGGGGCCGGAAGTGACGACTATTATGCGCGCCTTCGAATTTAGCCTCTACAAGGCGCAAACCCATGCTAGTACTGGGATTAGAAACCTCCTGCGATGAAACCGGCGTCGCACTTTACGACAGTGAACGCGGCCTGCTGGCCGATGCGCTGTTCAGTCAAATCGACCTGCACCGTGCCTATGGTGGCGTGGTGCCAGAGCTGGCTTCACGCGATCACGTCAAGCGCATGCTGCCCTTGATTCGTCAGGTTTTGGCAGAGGCCGATTGCGTGCCGACCGAGATCGATGCCATCGCCTACACCGCGGGGCCCGGGCTTGTCGGGGCGTTGCTGGTCGGCGCCTCATGCGCTCAGGCGCTAGCGTTTGCCTGGGGTATTCCAGCCCTTGGCGTGCATCACATGGAAGGTCATTTGCTGGCGCCGATGCTGGAGGAGCAACCTCCGGAGTTTCCGTTCGTCGCTTTGTTGGTTTCTGGAGGGCATACCCAGCTGGTTCGGGTCGACGGGATCGGCCAATACGCACTATTGGGCGAGACGCTCGATGATGCCGCCGGTGAGGCTTTCGACAAAACGGCGAAGATGATGGGGCTCAATTATCCGGGTGGACCGGAGATCGCTCGATTGGCGGCGCAAGGCGTTGCCGGACGTTTCGTCTTCCCGCGCCCGATGTGCGATCGCCCGGGTCTGGATTTCAGTTTCAGCGGCTTGAAAACCTTTGCCTTGAACACCTGGCAACAGTTTGTCAGCGCTGGGGACGACGGTGAGCAAACCCGTTGCGACATCTCGCTGGCCTTCCAGCAGGCAGTGGTGGAGACTTTGACCATCAAGTGCAAGCGAGCCTTGAAGCAGACCGGTCTCAAGCGCCTGGTCATCGCGGGTGGCGTAAGTGCCAACGCGGCGTTGCGGGTTTCACTGGAAAAAATGCTCGGCGACATGAAGGGCGATGTTTACTACGCACGCCCGGAGTTCTGCACGGATAACGGCGCGATGATCGCATTTGCCGGTTGTCAGCGTTTACAGGCCGGACAGCGGGAAAGTCTGGCAATCAGCGTGCAGGCCCGCTGGCCGATGGAGCAATTGTCGCCTTTGTAAGCTTGTGTCCTGTTGGGAGCGGCCGATGATCCTGGGTCGCTTCACCATCGGGATTTAAAAATGCCGTTCGCGCCCGGCAAGCAGGTCGCGTAGATTGCCCCGATGACGCCAGACGATCAGCACTGTGAGCACGCTCATGGGCAGCAAGGCGGCAGGCTCACGCCAGGCGAGCAGCGGCAGGCTCAGCGGTGTAGCGATCAAGGCGGCCAGCGAGCTGGTGCGGGTGAGGTAGAAGGTCAGCAGCCAGGCAGTGATGGCCAGGAGTGCAGCAGGCGGGTACAGCCCCAGCAGCATCCCGGCGGCAGTGGCGACGCCTTTACCGCCGCGAAAGCGGAAGTACAGCGGGAGCAAGTGGCCGATGACGGCGCATAATCCGACCCAGGCCTGTTGCTGTAGCGGCAAGCCGGCCAGATTGGCGATCAGTACCGGCAGCAGGCCCTTGCAGAGGTCGCCGAGCAGGGTCAGGACGGCCAGCTTTTTACCGGCCAGGCGCAGCATGTTGGTTGCGCCGGCATTACCCGAGCCACTCATTCGCGGATCGGGGTTACCGGTCAGGCGGCTGAGCAAAATGGCAAAGGACAGAGAGCCAAGCAGGTAGGCGAGGATTGCCAGTAACCAAAACATGCTAACTATTCCGGGCGAGGACGCCCTGATTCTAACGGCGCATTGCGCCCTTGTCGTGCTGCGGAGAAGAGTGCTTGGACAGAGTATTTATCGAGGGCCTGGAAGTCGACACGGTGATCGGTGCCTACGACTGGGAGCGGGGTATCCGACAGTGCCTGCGTCTTGATCTGAGCTTCGCCTGGGATAACCGCCCGGCAGCCGCAGGCGATGACCTGACTCTGGCGCTGGATTATGCGAGTGTGTCCTCGCGCATTCAGGCGTTTGCCGAAGAGGCGCAGTTCCAGCTGGTGGAAACCTTTGCCGAGCGTCTTGCGCAAGTGCTGATGAGTGAGTTTCAAATCCCTTGGCTGCACCTCAAGCTGACCAAGCCAGGCGCAGTTGCCGCCGCCGCGGGTGTGGGTGTGGAGATCGAGCGCGGATGTCGCTAATTCAGGTGTTTCTAGGTCTCGGTAGCAATATCGCGCGCGAACCTCATTTGCAGGCGGGGCTGGATGCTCTAGCCGGTTTTCTGGTGGATGTGCGCTGTTCGGCGGTGTTTGAAAGCCAGCCGGTGGGCATCAAGAGCGGTCCGTTCTTCAATCTGGTGGTATCGGCCTACACCGATCTGCCACTCGTGGAGCTGGATCGTCGACTGAAATTCATCGAGGCGGACAACGGTCGTTATGCGCCGGATCGCAAGGGCTTGCCGCTGGACATCGATGTGCTGCTTTATGGTGATCTGGTGGGCAATTTCGACGGTTTGATCCTGCCTCGCGCAGAAATCCTGAAAAACGCGTTTGTACTGTGGCCGTTGTCGTTGATCGCGCCCGACAGACTGCATCCGGGTGTCGGCAAGAGCTTTGCTTCACTGTGGAGCGAAGCGCGAATAGATCAGGTTTTGGCGCCAGTGGCATTTGAGTGGCGTGGTGAGCAGCTAACGCCTTCGAATCTGTTGTGACGGGGTGCAAGGCAGGGTCGACAAGATCACAGCCCTCAGCAGCTCCTACGCTGATCCGTGTAGGGGCTACCGAAGGTTAGGGGCGCGTTCGGATGATCTTTTGATTTTGCTTATTGCTGCTCTTTGTAATTCTTCAGCGCCTTAAGGCGTTCTTGTTTCAAAGCTTCGCCCAGTTCCGGCCCTTTGAAACCTTGCTCCAATAACGGCTGAACCGCCACGTTCCGCGCTGCGTTCGCTGCGCCTCTCAAATATTGCGCCTGTGGGTAACTTCTCTGCTCGAAGCCGTTGCGACCCCGTGCATCCATTTCGCAGGCTGCGATGAACTCTTCAAAGCGCTGCGGTCGACGATAGACATCAAAGCTCTGCAGCAGCTCCAGTAATGTCGAGGGCTTGAGTTCAAGGGCGCGATGCCCGTGAGTGTGGTACTCGCCGACCAGCAAGGCCAGCTCCTGGCAATCCCTTGGCGCTTTGAAGCGTTCGTTCACCGCCTTGATCAGGCGCAATCCCTTGTGTTCATGGGCGATGTGTTTCGGCCACTGACTTTCTGGTGTCAGCCCTTTTCCAAGGTCGTGTAGCAGGCACGCCCAGCGTACTGTCAGTGGTTGAGCATACAGAGCAGCTTGTTTGAGGACGCTCAGGGTGTGCGCGCCGCTGTCGATTTCCGGGTGATGAGCTTCGGGTTGCGGCACGCCGAACAGGGCATCAACTTCGGGAAGCAATACTTTAAGTGCGTCGCAATCGCGCAGCACTTGAATGAACACCTGAGGCTGGTTTTCCATCAGGGCGCGGGAAATTTCTTTCCAGCTGCGCTCCGCCGTCAGTGCTTCAAGCTCGCCTGATTCGCTGAGCTGGCGCATCAGTTCGAGGGTTTCAGGGGCGACGCTGAAACCAAGCTCGGCATAGCGTGCGGCAAAGCGGGCTACCCGCAGAACCCGGAGTGGATCTTCGGCGAATGCGGGTGAAACGTGACGAAGTACGCGGGCATCAAGATCTTGCTGGCCATGATAGGGGTCGGTCAAGGCGCCTTGGTCATCTTCGGCCATGGCGTTGATTGTCAGGTCGCGGCGGATCAGGTCTTCTTCAAGCGTGACTTCCGGGCTTGCGTGAAAAGTGAAGCCGCAATAGCCGTGACCACTTTTGCGTTCGGTCCGGGCGAGCGCGTATTCCTCACCACTCTGCGGATGCAGAAATACCGGGAAGTCGGCGCCTACCGGGCGATATCCCTTCGCGAGCATTTCTTCCGTGGTGGCGCCCACCACAACCCAGTCGATGTCGGTGACAGGCCTGCCCAACAAGCGATCACGCACTGCGCCGCCGACTTTATAAATCTGCATAAAAAAACCTCCGTTAGCTCGACAGGATAACCCTTGCGTCGAACTTACGGAGGTTTTGGGGGAATCAAAGGTGGATGACTGCCAGGTCCAGTCGGCCGTAATCGCCCTCGCTATGCTCGCCTTTCGGCGGTACGTGATGGGTTTTCATCACCTGGTCGCCTTGCAGGGTTTCCAGGTGGATATCGAAGCCCCAGAGCCGGTGCAGATGCTTGAGTACTTCGTCGGTGGAATCTCCCAGCGGTTTACGGTCGTGCTGCTGGTGACGCAAGGTAAGCGAGCGGTCTCCCCGCCGGTCGATACTGTAGATCTGTATGTTAGGCTCGCGATTGCCCAGGTTGTATTGCGCCGCCAGGGTTTCGCGGATGATCCGATAGCCGTCTTCGTCGTGTATCGCCGGAACCAGCAGATCTTCCTTCTGATCGTCATCCAGGATGCTGAACAGCTTCAGATCGCGGATCACCTTGGGTGACAAGTACTGCAGGATGAAGCTCTCGTCCTTGAAGCTGCTCATGGCGAATTTGATGCTGGAGAGCCAGTCGGTACCGGCGATTTCCGGGAACCAGCGGTAGTCTTCTTCGGTGGGCGCTTCGCACATCCGCCGGATATCGCGGTACATGGAAAAACCGAGGGTGTAGGGGTTGATCCCGTTGTAATAGGGGCTGTCGAATCCAGGTTGAAAGACCACGCTGGTATGGGAGGACAGGAACTCCATCATGAACCCATCGGTGACCAGCCCCTCGTCATACAGGTCGTTCATCAAGGTGTAATGCCAGAACGTAGCCCAGCCTTCGTTCATCACCTGGGTTTGGCGTTGTGGGTAGAAGTACTGCGCTATCTTGCGCACGATGCGCACGATTTCCCGCTGCCATGGCTCCAGTAATGGCGCGTGTTTTTCGATGAAATAGAGGATGTTTTCCTGAGGTTCGGCGGGGAAGCGCGCATTATCCTTGTCGCTGAATTTGTCCGCCCCTTTGGGAATTGTGCGCCAGAGGTCGTTGATCTGCTTTTGCAGGTGTTCTTCCCGGTCTTTCTGCCGGCGCCGTTCTTCCTCCGCCGAGATCGGATACGGGCGTTTGTAGCGGTCGACGCCGTAGTTCATCAGAGCGTGGCAGGAGTCCAGCAGGTCTTCTACCGCATCGATCCCGTGGCGTTCTTCGCATTGCATGATGTACTGCTTGGCGAACACCAGATAATCGATGATTGAGCTGGCATCGGTCCAGGTGCGGAACAGGTAATTGCCTTTGAAAAAACTGTTGTGTCCGTAGCAGGCATGGGCAACCACCAGTGCTTGCATGCAGATGGTGTTTTCTTCCATCAGGTAGGCGATGCACGGGTCTGAGTTGATCACGATTTCGTAGGCCAGCCCCATCTGGCCGCGAGTGTAGGACTTTTCAGTGCTGAGAAAGTGTTTGCCATAGGACCAATGGTGATAGCCCAGTGGCATGCCGACAGAGGCGTAGGCATCCATCATTTGCTCGGCGGTAATCACTTCGATCTGATTGGGATAGGTATCGAGCGCGTAGCGATTCGCGATACGACTGATTTCGCGGTCGTAGGCCTGAATCAGCTCGAACGTCCATTCTGAGCCGGTGGATATAGGGATACGTTTCTGCTCTCTGGCGGTCATGTCACTAACCTGCGCTGGAAGAGTTCACGAAAGACCGGATAGATATCTCCGGCCGAGACCAATTGTTGCTGGGCGAAAGTGTCTACAAAGGCTTCGGCGATCCGTTCATATTCGAACCATAGAGCCTGATGTTCGCGCGGGGTAATCTCAACATAAGTGTAGTACTGCACGAATGGCATGATCTGGTTGATCAGGATGTCGCGGCAAATCGGCGAATCATCGTTCCAGTTGTCGCCGTCGGAAGCCTGGGCCGCGTAGATGTTCCATTCATTACTTGGATAGCGTTCGGCCATGATTTCCTGCATCAGCTTCAAGGCGCTGGAAACGATGGTGCCGCCCGTTTCGCGGGAATAGAAAAACTCTTCCTCGTCGACTTCCCGGGCGCTGGTGTGGTGGCGGATGAACACCACGTCGATCTTTTCGTAATTTCGCTTGAGGAACAGGTACAGCAGGATAAAGAAGCGTTTGGCGATGTCCTTGGTCGCTTGTGTCATGGAGCCGGAGACATCCATCAGGCAAAACATGACGGCTTTTGAGCTGGGGTTGGGCTGTTTGATCAGCAGGTTGTACTTGAGGTCGAAGGTGTCGAGAAATGGCACACGATTGATGCGGGCGCTAAGACGCTCGATTTCCGCTTCCATTTCCTGAATATCGCCGAAATTATCTGGCTCTTCGCGTCTTAGGCGCTCCAGCTCGTCCTTTACCTCACGCAGTTTTGCCCGACTGCTGCCGGACAGCGCAATACGTCTGGCGTGGGCTGAGCGCAGCGTGCGGATGATATTGATCCGCGAAGGGTTGCCTTCATTGCTGATGCCGGCGCGGACGGTTTTAAACGTGTCGGTTCCGGCCAGGTTGCGTTTGACCAGGTTGGGCAGTTCCAGGTCCTCGAACATGAATTCGAGAAACTCTTCCTGGGTGATCTGGAAGACAAATTCGTCCATGCCTTCGCCGGAATTACCGGCCTTGCCAGGACCTTTTCCGCCACCTCCACCAGGTGGGCGAGGGATATGCTGACCGCTGCTGAACTCTTTGTTTCCGGGGTGAACCACCGTTTGCTTGCCGCCGCGCCCATGGTGAAGCACCGGCTCGTCGATATCGCGGCCGGGAATACTGATCTGTTCGCCATGCTCCATGTCGGTGATGGAGCGACGGCTGACGGCTTCTTCAACTGCCTTCTTGATATGATCACGGTAACGCCGCAGAAACCGTTGGCGGTTAACCGTGCTCTTGTTCTTGCCATTGAGACGTCGGTCGATCACATAGCTCATGACTGCTCCTTAGAAGCTGTCTTGAAAAGCCGAGAGCGGGTCGGGCTGTGTCGAGTGGGGTGGCGCCACGCGCATTTCTGCGTCGTGCGGGCCACCCGTTCTCTGTCTGAGCCTCGCTACCGACTTTCAAACACCTCCCTGAAGCCTGTGTAACAGAAATCGTTGACACAGGCCTCTGGCTAACGACAACCGGTGCGACCGGCAGCGGGTTACTGTGATTTTCTGACCCGCAGGTACCACTCGGAGAGCAGTCGTACCTGTTTGTCGGTGTAGCCGCGCTCGACCATCCGTGTGACGAAGTCGTTGTGTTTTTGCTGGTCCTCTTTGCTGGCCTTGGCGTTGAAACTGATAACCGGCAGCAGATCCTCGGTGTTCGAAAACATTTTCTTCTCGATCACCACCCGTAGCTTCTCGTAGCTGAGCCAGGTTGGATTCTTGCCGTTGTTGTTGGCCCGGGCGCGCAACACGAAGTTGACGATTTCGTTACGGAAATCCTTGGGATTGCTGATGCCGGCCGGTTTCTCGATTTTCTCCAGTTCTTCGTTCAGGGCTACGCGGTTGAGAATTTCTCCGGTTTCCGGATCGCGGTACTCCTGATCCTGAATCCAGAAGTCAGCGTAGAGCACGTACCGGTCGAAGATGTTCTGGCCATACTCGCTGTAGGACTCGAGGTAGGCTGTCTGAATCTCCTTGCCGATGAACTCGATATAACGTGGTGCCAGATACTCCTTGAGGAAGCGCAGGTAGCGCTCGCGGGTTTCCGCCTGGAATTGCTCCTGTTCAATCTGTTGTTCGAGCACATAGAGCAGGTGTACGGGGTTGGCGGCGATCTCGTGGGGGTCGAAGTTGAAGACCTTGGACAGGATCTTGAACGCAAATCGGGTCGAGAGCCCATTCATACCCTCATCGACCCCTGCGTTATCGCGGTACTCCTGAATCGACTTGGCTTTCGGGTCCGTGTCTTTGAGGTTTTCGCCGTCATACACGCGCATTTTCGAGTAGATATTGGAGTTCTCCGGCTCCTTGAGTCGCGAAAGAACGGTGAATTGCGCAAGCATTTTCAGGGTGTCGGGCGCGCAATGGGCCTTGGCCAGAGAGCTGTTGAACAGCAACTTGTCGTAGATCTTCACTTCATCGCTGACGCGCAAGCAGTATGGCACTTTGACGATGTAGATCCGGTCGATGAACGCTTCGTTGTTCTTGTTGTTGCGGAAGGTGTGCCATTCCGATTCGTTGGAGTGCGCCAGCAAGATGCCGGTAAACGGAATGGCGCCCAAGCCTTCGGTACTGTTGTAGTTGCCTTCCTGAGTTGCCGTCAGCAATGGGTGCAGCACCTTGATCGGTGCCTTGAACATTTCGACAAACTCCATCAGGCCCTGGTTGGACCGGCACAGAGCTCCGGAGTAGCTGTAGGCGTCTGCGTCGTTCTGCGGGAACTCTTCCAGTTTGCGGATATCGACCTTGCCCACCAAGGCAGAAATGTCCTGGTTGTTTTCATCCCCAGGCTCGGTCTTGGCGACGGCGATCTGATTGAGGATCGATGGGTAGAGCTTGACCACCCTGAACTGACTGATGTCACCGCCAAACTCGGCCAGGCGCTTGGTTGCCCAAGGCGACATGATGGTACTGAGGTAGCGCCGTGGGATACCGAAGTCTTCTTCGAGGATCTGGCCATCTTCTGTGGAGTTGAACAGCCCAAGAGGTGACTCGAAAACAGGCGAGCCCTTGATTGCGTAGAAGGGCACTTTCTCTATCAGCTGTTTCAGCTTCTCGGCCAGGGACGATTTACCGCCACCGACGGGGCCAAGCAGATAGAGGATCTGCTTCTTCTCTTCCAGGCCCTGAGCGGCGTGGCGGAAGTAGGAGACGATCTGATCGATGCACTCTTCCATGCCATGAAAGTCTTCAAAGGCCGGATAGCGGCGGATCACCTTGTTGGAAAAGATTCGAGACAGCCGCGAGTTGGCAGAAGTATCCAGCAATTCCGGCTCGCCGATTGCCAGTAGCAGGCGTTCGGCTGAAGAGGCATAGGCGCTGCGATCCTTTTTGCAGAGCTCTAGATACTCTTGCAGCGTAAGTTCTTCCTGGCGTGTGGACTCGAAACGTTGTTGGAAGTGGCTAAAAATGCTCATGACGTCACCTCGCTCGATACGTGGAGCCGACGCCGGATCAGTCAGTCGAGTGCTGGTGCAACTGAAATCCAGTTGCCTTGTACCCCCCCAGAACACTTTCAAAGCTATTGACCTTGAAAGCTAATACCGATGACCCGAACGCCGGTGTACCGGCTCTCCCCTAATTTGGATGGCCTGTGCCTAAGGATAGTTCGGAATCAGAGAGGTCAAGGCGCAATGCGCAATTAGTTCTGGTCGACCGTTCGTCAGCCAGGGCGCAAGCCCACGGGGGGCGCGGGCTAGAGCTTTAGAAAAAAATTATTCAGAAACGCCTTGCGCGATTTCCGAGGGGTAAATTGTGCGCCATAGCTCAAAGCCGCCGTCCAGGCTGTAGACGTCGGAGAAGCCTTGGCTGATCAAATACGCGGCCGCGCTTTGACTGGAGTTGCCGTGGTAGCAGACTACGACCAGTGGTGCATCCAGGTCCGCAGCGCGGATAAAGTCGGAGATGGAGTGGTTGTCCAAATGCAGTGAGCCGCTAATGTGGTTCAGGGCATAGGTCTGCGGGTCGCGGATGTCGACCACCACTGCACCTTGCTCACGCAGGGCATGGGCTTGTTCGGGGGGGATGCGTTTGAATTCGCTCATGGCGGGCTCCTGTGGCCTGGCTAAAAGCGCGGTTCAGCGCTTTTCGGTGGTCAGTAATTGTTCGGGGGTGGAGTCGGTGGCAGGCGGTTTGACGTGGCCTTGAGCATCGCACTTGCACTCCAGGCGTTCACCGGTGTCGATATTCAGCAGCGTCATGGCGCCGCCCCAGACACAGCCGGTGTCGAGGGCGAAGAGGCCTGGCTCATTGCATTGGCCTGCGAGGGCGGCCCAATGACCGAAGACGATCTTCAGGCCTTTGGTCTTGCGTTCCTTGTGCTGGAACCAGGGTGCATAACCTGGCGGGGCTGTATCTATGCCTTCCTTGCCTTTGAGATCGAGTTTGCCTTCGCTGGTGCAGAAGCGCATGCGAGTGAAATAGTTGGTGATCACCCGTAGGCGAGCAGTGCCTTTGAGGTCGCTGTCCCATTTCACCGGTTCGTTGCCGTACATGCCATCCAGGTAAGGGGCGAAGAGGTTGTCGTCATGTAACGCTTCTTCGACTTCGGCTGCGCACTTCAGGGCTTTCTTCAGCGTCCATTGCGGCGGTATGCCGGCGTGGACCAGTACTATTTCGCGCTGTTCGTCGTAGTGCATCAGCTTTTGCTGGCGCAACCACTCAAGCAGCTCTTTGCGATCCGGCGCTTCGAGAATCTCGCGCAAGGTATCGGCTTTCTTCAGACGCTCGATGTCCTGCCAGACGGCCAGCAAGTGCAGGTCATGATTGCCGAGAACGCAAACCAGCGATTCGCGGATGCTGTAGAGAAAACGCAGGGTTTCCAGCGACTGCGGGCCGCGGTTGACCAGGTCACCCACCAGCCAGAGGCGATCTTTGGCGGGATCGAAGGCGACCCGCTTGAGCAGGCATTGCAGTGGTTCGAGGCAGCCTTGCAGGTCGCCGACGGCGTACGTCGCCATCAGTGCAGGGCTCCGGGCACCGCCAGGCGGAAAGGCGCGATGATGGCGTCGAAGTGTTTACCGTCTTCGGCGAGCATCTGATAAGTCCCCTGCATGTTGCCCACGCGGGTAGTCATCACGGTGCCGCTGCTGTAGGTGTGGCTCTGGCCGACGTCGATCAGCGGTTGCTGGCCAACCACACCTGCACCGCGAACCTCTTCGACATGCCCGTCGCCATCGGTAATGACCCAGTGCCGAGAGAGCAACTTGGCCGGTAGCAGGCCATTGTTCTTTACGGTAATGGTGTAGGCGAAGGCAAAGCGGTCTTGCTCGGGCTGTGACTGTTCTGCCAGATAGCGAGTGACGACGCTGACGTCGACCTGATAACGAGGATCGGACATGCAAAGGGCCTTAAAAGCAAAGCGGGACGCGGGGCGTAACTGATTGAGGTCAGTCTAGGCCAAGTATCGGGTAGTAAACCAGACATGAGGGCCGGTGTCCTACCCGATAACGCTTCTGGTCTGTCAGATGTCGGCAGGTTGCTCGGCGACTTGTTCGCTGAGCTTGTCGGCCAGACGGACAAAGGCCGCCAGATCGAGCTGCTCTGGGCGCAGGCTGCCATCAACGCCGGCGGCTTCGATTTCAGCATTGCTCAGCAAGGCTTTGAGGGTGTTGCGCAGGGTCTTGCGGCGCTGGTTGAAGGCTTCGCGAACGACGCGCTCCAGCAAACGATGGTCTTTAGCCGGGTGCGGCAGCACGGCGTGCGGCACCAGGCGGACGATCGCCGAGTCAACTTTTGGTGGCGGGTTGAACGCGCCGGGGCCGACGTTGAACAGGTGTTCGACCCGGCAGTGGTACTGAACCATAATCGACAGACGGCCCCAATCGCCACCGCCGGGACCTGCGGCCAGACGCTCGACCACTTCCTTTTGCAGCATGAAGTGCATGTCGCGGATCAGGCTTGAATTGTTCAGCAGGTGGAAGATCAGCGGCGTGGAGATGTTGTACGGCAGGTTGCCGACGACGCGCAGGCTGTTGGGGGCGGCATTCAGGCTGCTGAAGTCGAACTTCAGTGCATCGCCCTGGTGAAGGTTGAAATTGCTCTTGCCGGCGAATTGCTGGTTGAGGATCGGGATCAGGTCCTTGTCCAGTTCAACCACGTCCAGTTGGGCGCCGCTGTTGAGCAGGCCTTCGGTGAGCGCACCCTGACCCGGGCCGATTTCCAGCAGGCGGTCTTCGGCTTTGGCGTGTATGGAGCGCAGGATGCGGTCGATAACGCCGGCATCGTGCAGGAAGTTCTGGCCGAAACGCTTGCGCGCCCGGTGTTGGTAATGCTCGGTCATAAACGGGTCTCGGCCATCTGGTAGGCGGTTTCCAGGGCGACTTGCAGGCTGCCGGTGTCGATTTTTCCGCTACCAGCCAGGTCCAGGGCGGTGCCGTGGTCGACTGAGGTGCGGATGATCGGCAAACCGAGGGTCACGTTGACTGCCGCGCCGAAGCCTTTGTATTTCAGCACGGGCAGACCCTGGTCGTGGTACATCGCCAGCACCGCGTCGCAGTGCTCCAGATACTTGGGGGTAAACAGAGTGTCGGCGGGCAAGGGACCACGCAGGTCCATGCCTTCAGCGCGCAGACGCTCCAGGGTTGGTTCAATGATGTCGATTTCTTCGTGGCCCAGGTGTCCGCCTTCGCCGGCATGCGGGTTGAGTCCGCAGACGAGGATGCGTGGCTGGGCGATGCCGAATTTTTGTTGCAGGTCGGTGTGCAGAATCCGTGTGACCCGCTCCAGGCGTTCAGGGGTGATTGCATCGGCAATCTCCCGCAGTGGCAGGTGCGTGGTGACCAGCGCGACCCGCAAGCCGTGTGTGGCGAGCATCATCACCACTTGAGGGGTGTGGGTCAGGTCTGCGAGAAACTCGGTGTGGCCGGAGAAAGCGATTCCCGACTCATTGATCACGCCCTTATGCACAGGTGCGGTGATCATTCCGGCAAAGTGCCCGTCCAGACAGCCTTGGCCGGCGCGGGTCAGGGTTTCCAGTACAAACGATGCATTGGATTTATCCAGCTGACCGGCGATGACCTTGCTCTGCAGTGGGGTGTCCCAGACATACAGGCTGTCAGCTGGGGCGGGTTGATCGGGCCAGCTATCCGGGGTAACCGGTAGCAGGTCGACAACCACACCCAGCTGCACGGCCCGCTCAAGGAGCAGGTCGCGGCTGGTAATGGCAATCAGGGGATGCGGCTGGGGGTGCGCGGCGAGCAGCAGGCACAGGTCGGGACCTATACCGGCAGGCTCGCCCGGTGTCAGCGCGAAACGTTTGGGTTTCACTGCGATGCCCGGTCAGCGCCAGGGAGTTTGATCTCTACGTAGGCTTCGTCACGGATCTGACGCAACCAGGTTTGCAGCTCTTCGTCGTATTTGCGGTTACGCAGTACAGTCATCGCTTGCTGCTCGCGGGCCTGGGTGGTGCTGTCGGTGGCGCGGCGGCCAAGGACTTCCAGGACGTGCCAGCCGTAAGGGCTCTTGAACGGTTTGGACAGCTGGCCCTGTTGGGTTTTGGCCATCACTGCGCGGAACTCGGGCACCAGGGCGTTCGGGTCGATCCAGTTCAGGTCGCCGCCGTTAAGCGCGGAGCCCGGGTCTTCCGAATATCTTTTCGCCAGTTCAGCAAAGTCTTCGCCGGCTTCAATCCGGTCGTAGAGTTTCTGGGCAAGACGCTTGGTTTCTTCTTCGCTACGAATTTCGCTTGGTTTGATCAGGATGTGGCGCACGTGCACTTCGTCGCGCACCTGAGTCTGGCCTCCACGCTTTTCCAGGATCTTCAGAATGATGAAGCCGCCTGGAGTACGCATCGGCTCGGTCACTTCGCCGACAGACATCGAACTCAGCATGCGATCAAACGGTGGTGGCAGTTGCGCGGCTTTACGCCAGCCCATCTCGCCGCCTTCCAGCGCGGTTTCACTGGCGGACCTGGCGATTGCCAACTGACCGAAATCGGCGCCTTGCTTGAGTTGCCTATAGACATCGGCAGCCTGGCGTCCGGCATTCTGAATCGCTTCAGAGTTTGCGCTTTCCGGAGTAGGAATCAGGATATTGGCCAGACGGAACTCTTCGGACAGCTGCATTTTGCCCAGGTCCGAGGCCAGGAAGTTCTTCACTTCCTGCTCTGATACCTGAACACGCTCAGCCACACGGCGCTGACGTACACGGCTGATGATCATCTCGCGGCGAACCTGATCACGAGCGTCTTCATAAGACAGGCCGTCGTGGGTCAGGGCGGCGCGGAACTGGTCCACGGTCATATTGTTGCGCTGGGCAATGGTGCCGATCGCCTGGTTCAGCTCTTCATCAGTGATACGGATGCCGGAACGTTCGCCGATCTGCAGTTGCAGGTTTTCGACGATCAGGCGTTCGAGCACCTGCTGGTTCAGCACGCCGGTTGGCGGCATGCCGCCACCGCGCTTGGCGATGGTTTGTTGAACTTCATGAACCCGTTGGTCCAGTTGGCTCTGCATGACTACGTCGTTATCGACGATGGCCACCACTTTATCGATGGACTGCACCGCAGCGTTCGCTGCGGTACCCAGTAACAGCGCGCCCAGCATCAGCGGGCGCAGACAATCAGAAAGCTTGGTCTTCACGTTCACGATAACCTTGAATGCCTTTGTTAAGGAAGCTCTCTACTTTGGTGCCAGTAACGCCACCGAGACCCTTCAGAACAATTTGGAGGAAGATGCCATGGTCGCCTTTTTCGTTTTGCGGGGCTTCTTGACTGAACTCGTCATAGGAAACCCAGTAACGGTTGATCAGGCGCAGTTTCCAGCAGCAGTTGTCGTACTCGAAACCACCGAAGGCTTCCAGAGTGCGGTTGCGGTTGTAGTCGTACTGCCAGCGGCTGATGGCGTTCCATTGCGGCACGACCGGCCAGATCACCGAGAAATCGTGCTGCTTGATCTTGTAATAGTCTTTCACGAATCCCGGAGTGCCTGGAGTGCCGTAGTCGCCACCACCCACTGTCCACTTACCGGTGGTCTGGTCATAACGGACCTGATCATTGCGATAGCGATAACCGGCGTTGATGACCTTGTTCGGGTTGTCTTCCGGCTGGTAATGGAACATCGCGCTGCCGGAGCGAGGGCTGCGGCTGTCCGGGTCCCAGTTGTAGTCGGCGGTGGTGCGCCAGTCACGGTTGAAGCGGTATTCGTACTCAAGCGCGTAAGGCGAAACCTTGGAGTGTGCATCGTTGCGGGTGGTTGCATCGATGCCCGGCAACTGGACTTCGCGATCCTTGAAGTAAACGGCCTGGCCGACGCTGATGCGTTGGCGCTCAAAGCCATTGTCTTCGATCCAGCGGTTGGTCACGCCCAGCGACAGCTTGTTCTCGTCGCCGACACGATCAGAGCCAGAGAAGCGGTTGTCGCGAAACAGCGAAGCGTAGTTGAACGTGTACTCGCCAGTGTCGAAGACCGGGATGTCGGTCTGGTCTTTCTCTGGGACATAGAGATAGAACAGGCGCGGCTCAAGGGTCTGGCGGTAGTTTTTGCCGAACCATTGAGTGTTGCGATCGAAGTACAGACCGCTGTCGATGCTAGCGATAGGCACGCCGCGGTTCTGATTGTTGTTGAAGTCGCCATTGATGTTATCGGTACCGGCCGCTGCCGCTGCTTGCTGTTGCGCAACGATCTGGCTCTTGCCTGTTCCGTCGAGACTCAGATCGTACTGGGTGAACTTGTACTTGAGCGATGGTTTCAGGAAGCCGTAAGTCCAGTTGAGCGGCAGACTGACAGCCGGCTCAAGATCGAGGCGGTCACCGTTTGCACGCGCCAGACCCACAACGTTTGTATCTAGCCGTGGCGAGGCATTGCCGTTTTCATCGATAAAGTCGCCGTTTTTCAAATTACGGTCAAAGCGTACGATTTCGGTGTTGTACGCGAAATTCAGCCCGCCTGGATGGTACGGCAGCGCACCGTTGAAGGTGATCTGCGGCAAGCGGTTGTACGGTGTGATATTGGAGACGGTTGCCAGCTGATAGGCTTGTGCGTTGATTCGCGCGACGTAATCGTCGCCGCGGTAGGTGACGACACCCTGCTGGTTCACGTAGTCGGCAGTTCTGACACCAATCTGATCGGTTTCCAGATCCTGGAAATAATACGGATCGCTGATCTTGGTGTAGTCGACTTCTGTCAGTGTGCGCGAATCAAGTCCGCCCTTGTGCTGCCAGTTGAGCATGTAGCGGGTTTTTTCGTAACCGGTCTGCTTGCTGCGTTCAGTGTCGTCGTCATTCAAGTAAGCAGCACCAAACTGACCTTCACTGCTCTTGGTCAGGTAGCGGAACTCGCCTTCCATCAACATCCCGCGCTTGCTCATGTAGCGCGGATACAACGTGGCATCGTAGTTGGGTGCCAGGTTGAAGTAGTACGGGGTGACCAGCAACAGGCCGGTTTTGGTACCGCTGCCAATGGTCGGTGGCAGGAAGCCGGACTGGCGACGGTTATCGATCGGGAAGTAGATGTACGGGGTGTAGAACACCGGAATGTCTTTGACCCGCAGCGTCACGTTGGTCGCGGTGCCGAAGCCGGTCGCCGGGTTCAAGGTGATGTTGTTACCCTTGAGCTGCCAGGCGTTGCTGTTCGGTTCGCACGTGGTGTACGTACCATCCTTGAGGCGGATGATGGCGTTCTCGGCACGTTTGGCGTACAGCGCGCTGCCGCGCACGCGCGACTTGTGCATCACGTACTCAGCGTTATCGACTTTGGCTTCGCCGGTATCGAGCTGCACATCGGCGTGATCGCCGACGAGCAGCGCGCCGTTGTCGCGAATGCGGACATTGCCGCTCAGCTCGCCACGGCTTTCAGCTTGATACAGGCTGGCTTCGTCGGCCTCGGCCTGCATGCTGCCCTGACGCATGACCACGTCACCGGCCAGGGTCGCGACCTGTTGCTCTTGCTCATAGCGCGATGCTTTGGCGCCGATAAACGTTGGAGCGTCACTTTTATTCGTCGTGTCATTCATGCCCGGACGAATCGGTTCGATATAGGAACCAGAGCAATAAGGACCGGTCTCGGCCAATTGCGCAGCAGTCAGCTTCTCACGAGGCACCCAGTCAAGGTGGCTGTAGTCGGCACTGCGCGACTGCAGGCCGCGGCCCTTGGCCTCGGTGACGAGCGTGGTCTTGGTAGCGGTTTCGTTGCCGGCGCTGTTGGCTGCCGGGCTCTCGCCGGTGGAACTGACTGCATTCGCGTCATGCACAGGGCGCGGAGGCAATTGAGCAGCGTTGGATTTTGGTGCGCAGTCCCAGGCACCCGAAGTAGACACTGAGCAGTCATACTGTTCCGCGGCGACCACGTACTGAGTGGCTAAAGGTTGCAGGGCCAGCAAACTGCCGGTAACCAACAACGGAAATTTTTTACGAAACGCGGGGGATTTCAATGCCATCTTATTAGTCCGGGCTTCCTGCGTGCCATCTGCCCGCGGTGTGGGCCGCACGCCTCTCGATGGTCTGAAAAAGATGCTGGATAATAAAGCATGACCCGCTTGACGGCTAGCGCCGTCGGAGACCCTTGCAATGCCTGACCAAGATGTACGCTTGCAACACCTGAAAGTTTGGCTCGATGAGCAATTGGCAACTCTGTTTACAGCACGCGGCTGGGGCGCCGTGCCCCCGGCTACGTTGACTGCGGCCAGCAGCGACGCGAGTTTTCGGCGGTATTTTCGCTGGGAAGGGGAGGGTCGTAGCTTCGTCGTGATGGACGCTCCACCGCCTCAGGAAAACTGTAAACCCTTCGTGGATATCGCTTTATTGCTGGCGAAATCCGGAATAAACGTCCCGATAATTTATGCCGAGGACCTCGAGCGCGGATTTCTTTTGCTCAATGACCTGGGCAACAAGACCTATCTGGACGTGATCGACGGCGAAAATGCCGACGATTTGTTCAAGGACGCGCTGCAGGCATTGCTGGCCTTCCAGCAGTTGCCAATGGATGCCGTGCTTCCCAGTTATGACGTGGCGTTGCTGCGCCGCGAACTGGAACTCTTCCCCGAGTGGTACGTGGGCCGTGAGCTGGGTATCAAGCTTGATCAGGAACAACTGGCGCTCTGGCAACGGGTCAGCGATCTATTGATCGACAGCGCTCTGGCCCAACCCAAGGTGCTGGTACATCGCGACTACATGCCGCGCAACCTGATGTTGAGCGAGCAGAACCCGGGCGTGCTGGACTTCCAGGATGCAGTCTACGGCCCGGTCACTTATGACGTGACCTGCCTGTTCAAGGATGCATTCCTCAGTTGGCCTGACGCTCGCGTGCATGGCTGGCTGAAAGACTATTGGCACCAGGCGGGTAAATTGGGTATCCCGGTACAGTCTGATTTTGAAGACTTCCTGCGTGCCAGCGATCTGATGGGCGTGCAGCGTCATTTGAAGGTGATCGGGATCTTTGCCCGCATCTGCCACCGTGACGGTAAGCCGCGTTATCTGGGCGATGTACCGCGTTTCTTTGCCTATATAGAAGCAGTGCTGGCCCGCAGGCCAGAGCTGGCGGAGTTGGGTGAGCTGTTGGCGAGCCTGCGCCAGCCGGTTGGAGCGCCCGTATGAAAGCAATGATTCTCGCGGCCGGTAAAGGTGAGCGCATGCGTCCGCTGACCCTGGCGACGCCCAAGCCATTGATTCGTGCCGCGGGTGTGCCATTGATCGAGTACCACATTCGGGCATTGGCGGTGGCAGGTTTTACCGAGATCGTCATCAACCATGCCTGGCTGGGTCAGCAAATTGAAGACTATCTGGGCGATGGATCGCAGTTTGGTGTGAGCATTCAGTATTCGCCGGAGGGGGAACCGCTGGAGACCGGAGGCGGTATTTTTCGGGCGTTGCCGCTGTTGGGTGATGAACCGTTCCTGGTGGTCAATGGTGACATCTGGACTGATTACGACTTCACGGCTTTGCGCCAACCGATTGCCGGACTTGCTCATCTGGTGATGGTCGACAACCCGGCGCATCACCCGACAGGGGGGGACTTTTGTCTGGTGGACGGTCAGATACACGACGCCGGGACGGGTTCAGCCGCGCTGACTTACAGTGGTATTTCGGTTTTGCATCCAAGGCTGTTCTCTACGTGCGTCGCCGGTTCCTTCAAATTGGCGCCGCTGTTGCGCGAAGCCATGGCTCAAGGGCAGGTCACGGGCGAACACATGCATGGATGCTGGATTGATGTCGGAACCCTTGAACGTCTGGCGCAAGTAGAACAATTGCTGGAAGCGAGCCGCTGATATGTTGTGGCCAGGGACTCTGATCGGAGCCGGAGCGGGCTTTGCCATAGCCAGCATTCCGGGGGCCATGTTAGGTGCATTGTTGGGGCAGGCGCTGGATAGGCGCTTGCAACTGCAGAGTTGGGACCATTTGCGCCAACGTTTGAGCGGGCGTTCGGCGCTGCGCAATGATGAGCTGTTGTTCGTATTGTTAGGGCGACTGGCCAAGAGCGATGGCCAGGTGGTTGAGGGGCATATCCAGCAGGCTCGTCAGGAAATGCGTTCACTCGATATGAGTGGACCGGCGCAAAAGCGAGCCATCGCTGCGTTCAATCGGGGTAAGTCCGGGCATGATCGCTTGCATGGGTATTTGCGCCGCTTGAGTACCCAACCGCATGCAGCCGAGGGCGTTTTGCGCGCCTGCTGGCGTATGGTCTGGGCTGATGGTCGAGCCAGCAGCGCCGAACGAGAGCTGATTAATCTATGGGGTAAATGGCTGGGCTGGACACCTCAACAGGTGCAAGCGCTGGCCAGTGACTACGAGCCGCATAAAAAAAGCCTGGCCAACAGTGGCAGGGCTTATCAAGAGGCTTTGCAGGTGCTGGGTGTGACGGCCACCAGCGAGCCATTGCAGATCAAGCGTGCTTACCGGCGCCTGCTCAGCCGCCATCACCCGGACAAGATTGCTGGCACTGGCGCGACCCCGTTTCAAGTGCGCGAGGCAACCGAGAAAACTCGCGAGCTGCACAACGCTTATGCGTTGATCCGTGAGCGGCGGGATTTTCGTTAGGCATTCAGGTGACCCTGAAAAGATCATCCGAGCACGACCCGAACCTTTGGCATCGCCTACGGTTCGGTGTATATCCTCGGTGCCAGGTCGAGATCCGCTCGGCGCAAGAGCTGCCGCTGGCTGCGATCCTGGCGGGTTGCCCGCGAATAGGGCCGTTCAGTTGCCGGTGTTCCGTGGGCTTAACCAGCCGCGAACGCGCCTAAACAGTTGCTCTTGTTCGGCGGTGCTGTTTCCAGGCAACGCCTTCAAAGACACCTGAGTGAAGCGTGCGCTCTTCAAGCGTTTACTCGCCTGCAGACGTGCCAAAGCGGCGCTGCGTGCCAGCTCCTTGTCATTATAGAAAAAGTCGGCAGTTGCGACTTTCAAGGTCGGCGTCAGTTGTGCCAGCTCAGGTTTTCCATTAAGTGGCGTTTGCGCGGCGACCATTACGAACTTCTCTACGTGCGGCGGTTGTTTCTCGCTCAGGTAACGCGCGGTCCAATAAGCCCCGGTACCATGTCCCAGCAGGACAATGCTGCGAGCGTTTTGCTGCCGCGCAAAGGCAATTGCCGCATCGATTCGGGCGAAGATCCGCTCGGCGTCAGCCTTGATTTTCTCCTCAGAACTATCGGCGGCGGCACGATCAGTGATGTCAGCCTCACCGCCAGCCGCTTGTTCGATGGGTTTGGGTGCAGCGGTGCTGGCGTCTTTGCTGCTAGTGTCCACAGGGGCAGGCGCGGGCGCGGCTTCGACACTGCGCGGCTGGCTGGCGTCGCTCTGCAGGTCGGGCAAGGTAATACTCAGGCTGCCCCAGTTGGCGTTTGGCAATTTTTGCCGCAATGGACCGATTGCTTGAGGCCAGTCAGCGGTTTCGCCGGCGCCGGGGATGATAATGACCGCACCGCTGGGTTCACTGGCATTGGCCGGTTTCCAGAGTGTGAGGAAGCTGTCGCTGCCGGCCTGCAACTGTTGCTGCTCCTGCTGTGGGATTTGTCGCTCAAGGGCCGTCGCTTCTTCCTGACTACGCTCAAGCAGCAGCTGGCGCTCTACCGGTTTTTCTTCTGCGGTTTTTGCCGTGGCGCCGGTAGGATCGGCAGCTTCGACTGAAAAGGCACAAGGCAGGATCAGCGACAGGCACAATGCGTGCAGTGCCAAGCGGTAGACAGGGGGCATCGGATATTCCAGGCCAGAAGTAATCCCGGCAGCCTAATGGGTTGGTCAGTATTTGTCAGTGTGTGAGACTTCAGATGATGCGTTTTCGCTGCCTGTTGGTTATCGGCTGTTTTTGCCTTCCCTTGATCGCGTTGGCGGCCCCTGCGCCCGCGCAGTTGAATGTCGATCAGCGTCAATGGCTTGAGCAACACGCCGAGCTGCGTGTCGGGCTAGTGATGCAAGCGCCATACGCCCAATTTGATCGCCGCTTGCAGCGATTGTCCGGGGCCAATGTCGAGCTCATGCAGTGGCTGGCCCAAGCCCTCAAGGTCGAGCTGAGTTGGCGCAACTTTGCAGATCAGGAACAGTTGGAGGCCGCCGTGCGTGACGGTGAAGTCGACATTGCCCCCGGCCTGACTCAAACCCCGGCGGGGCTGCGACTCTGGCAGTTTTCCGATCCTTATATGCGTGTACCACAACTGGTAGTCAGTGAGCGTAAAGGCGCCGGTGCGGTGGACCTGGAGAAGCTCGACAGCCAGTCCCGTGTCGCTGTACGCATGCCCAGTGCGGTTGCCGACTACCTGCGCAGCACTTACGGCCATCTCAATTTGCAGGGTGTGCCGATGGAGCGTCAGGCCTTGCAGTTGCTTTTGAGCCAGCAAGCCCGGTATGCCGTGGTGGATGAAGCGCAGCTCAGTCGTTTGTCGGCCGAGCCGGAGTTCACCGGTCTGGCGGTGGTCGGTGATATCGGCCTGCCGCAATTGCTGCGAGTCGCCACGCGACGTGACTGGCCTGAGCTGGCGGGGATCGTTGAAAGGGCGCTGCATGCGATTCCGGCGCGAGATCTGGAACAGCTACACAGTCGCTGGCTGCAACCCAAATACCCGCGTCTGGTCGAGTCGCCGGGTTTTTGGCAGAACCTCTGTCTATTGCTGGCGGTGTTGTTGCTCAGCAGCATGGCCATCGTCACCTGGCTGCGTCGCCAGCGACGATGCCTTGAGCAGCGTTTGTTGGCAGCCAGAGAGGACATCGCCCATCGTGAGGCCAGCGAAGAAGCCTTGCGCCTGACGCAGTTTTCCATCGACCAAAGCACCGTGGGGATCCTCTGGGTCAACTGGGACAGCCATGTCCGCTACGCCAATCGGGCGGCCGAAGAAATGCTCGGTTATGCACCGGGCGGCGTCATCGACCGACCCTTGATCGACTTCGAGCCTGACCTGCATATGGACCGTTGGCTGACGCTTTGGAAGCGCGCCCGTGCCAGTGACGACGGACCGCAGAGCTTCGAAACCAGCTGTGTTCGTGCCGATGGCAGCATCCTGCCTGCTGACGTGTCGCTGAGCTTCCTGCGCTTTCGCGATAGTGAGTATCTGGTGGTCTATCTCAACGACGTCACTGAGCGTCGACGTGCCCTGGCCGCCTTGCAGGAAAGCGAGGCGCGACTACAAGGCATCGCCGCCAACGTACCGGGACTGGTGTTTCGCCTGGAGCGGGCGCCGGTCACCGGGCAGATCGACTTCGCCTATATCAGTGAAGGCAGTGAAAACCTGGTGGGCTATTCGCCGGCGACGTTGAGCCATCGCGACAAAGGCTTGCGCAGCCTGGTCCATCCCGACGACAAAGCCAGCTATCACCAGACCCAGGATCAAGCGCTGGATACGGATAGCGACTGGTCCTGGCAAGGGCGGATTGTGACGCGTCAGGGCGAGCAGCGTTGGGCGGAAATCAAGGCGATCACCCGTCGTCTCGAAGACGGCGCGGCGGTCTGGGACGGGATTGTGTGGGACATCAGCGAAAGCAAGCGTATCGAGCTGGAGTTGGCCGGTTCTCGCGAGCAACTGCGCGAGTTGTCCGCTCACCTGGAAAGTGTGCGGGAAGAGGAAAAGGCCCGCATTGCCCGGGAGGTTCACGATGAGTTGGGGCAGATGCTGACCGTGCTCAAACTGGAAACCTCTATGTGCGAGCTGGCTTACGCGCATCTTGACCCGGGTTTGAACGAACGGCTCAACAGCATGAAGCGTCTGATCGCGCAGCTGTTCCAGTTGGTGCGCGATGTTGCCACGGCGCTGCGTCCACCAATTCTTGATGCAGGCATCGCCTCGGCCATCGAGTGGCAGGCGCGACGTTTCGAGGCGCGTACGCAGATTCCGTGTCTGGTCCAGGTACCGGAAAATTTGCCGGTCCTTAGCGACGCCAAGGCCATTGGCCTGTTCCGTATCCTTCAGGAGGCGCTGACCAATGTCATGCGCCATGCTCAGGCGCATACTGTTGAATTGACACTGACCCGCGAAGGTGGCGATTTATGCCTGACTGTCAGCGACGATGGTCAGGGATTTGTCCCGGCGACAGGCCGCCCGACTTCGTTTGGTCTGGTGGGCATGCGCGAGCGGGTGTTGATCATGGGCGGCAGTCTGTCGCTGGAAAGTGAGCTGGGCGAAGGCACGACATTGAGCGTGCGAGTGCCGTTGGATTAGGAGAGATGCGTGATCCGTGTACTGGTAGCCGAAGACCACACCATCGTCCGCGAAGGCATCAAACAGTTGATTGGCCTGGCCAAGGACCTGTTGGTGGTGGGTGAGGCGTGCAATGGCGAGCAGCTATTGGACGTTTTGCGACATGTCCCTTGTGAAGTGGTGTTGCTGGATATCTCCATGCCCGGCGTCAATGGCCTGGAGGCGATCCCGCGGATTCGCGCGCTGAACAATCCTCCGGCGATTCTGGTGCTGTCGATGCATGACGAAGCGCAAATGGCCGCTCGTGCGTTGAAAGTCGGGGCTGCCGGTTATGCCACCAAGGACAGCGATCCGGCACTGCTGCTGACCGCGATCCGCAAGGTCGCGGCAGGTGGGCGTTATATCGACCCGGATCTGGCCGACCGGATGGTGTTTGAAGTGGGGCTGACCGACTCGCGGCCGTTGCACTCATTGCTGTCTGAACGTGAGTTTTCGGTGTTCGAACGGCTGGCCCAAGGCGCGAACGTTAACGACATTGCCCAGCAATTGGCATTGAGCAGCAAAACCATCAGCACCCACAAGGCGCGGCTGATGCAAAAACTCAATATCACTTCGCTGGCCGAGCTGGTGAAATACGCAATGAAACACAAGCTCCTGTAACGCGTCTCCTTTGGACGCCACATAACCGTAGCAGCTGCCAAAGGCTGCGTTCGGCCGCGAAGCGGTCGTAAAACTTCCAAACGCGATTTACCCGGATAAATCTCGATTGCCTGACTTGCGAGCGCTTCGCACTTGAACGCAGCCTTCGGCAGCTGCTACGAAGTGCGTGTAGCCATACCCATTTACGACATGCCTGTAAGGTCCGATTCCCGCGTTATATGGCTTCCAATACAGGCCATCGCGCCCATTCCCTCGTGACATGCCCAATCACGCCATTCGTGTAGGGCAATCCCTACCCCGAACCTTCCATCCGGCTTAGGCGAATCTCTCATACCCCCCGATTTGCGTGGTTGTGAGGCTCCACTAGGCTTAGTCCACGGCAGTCAAAAACAAAAGGTGTGGGTATGAGCGAGGTCGATTCAAGTGCTGGGGCAAATGATGTTCTGGTCAGCTTTCGTGGAGTGCAAAAGAGCTACGACGGCGAGAACCTGATCGTCAAAGACCTCAACCTGGAGATTCGCAAAGGCGAATTCCTCACACTGCTCGGGCCTTCCGGCTCCGGCAAGACCACCAGTCTGATGATGCTGGCCGGTTTCGAAACCCCGACCGCCGGTGAAATCCAGCTGGCCGGGCGTTCGATCAACAACGTGCCGCCGCATAAACGCGACATCGGCATGGTGTTTCAGAACTACGCGTTGTTCCCGCACATGACAGTGGCCGAGAACCTGGCGTTCCCGCTGACCGTGCGTGGCCTGAACAAAAGCGACGTCAGTGACCGGGTCAAGCGCGTGCTGAGCATGGTTCAGCTCGATGCATTCGCCAAGCGTTATCCGGCGCAGCTTTCCGGTGGTCAGCAGCAGCGTGTGGCTCTGGCCCGGGCGTTGGTGTTCGAACCGCAACTGGTGCTGATGGACGAACCACTGGGGGCACTGGATAAGCAACTGCGTGAACACATGCAGATGGAGATCAAACACCTGCACCAACGCCTGGGCGTGACCGTGGTCTACGTGACCCACGACCAGGGCGAAGCCCTGACCATGTCCGACCGCGTGGCGGTATTCCATCAAGGCGAAATCCAGCAGATTGCGCCACCGCGCGAGCTCTATGAAAAGCCCAAAAATACCTTCGTCGCCAACTTCATCGGCGAGAACAACCGTCTCAACGGCCGTTTGCACAGCCACAACGGCGATCGCTGCGTGGTTGAGCTGGGGCGCGGTGAAAAGGTCGAAGCGCTGGCGGTGAATGTCGGCAAGACCGGCGAGCCAGTGACCCTGTCCATTCGTCCGGAGCGCGTGAGCCTCAATGGCTCCAGCGAATCCTGCGTCAACCGCTTCTCGGGGCGCGTGGCGGAATTCATCTATCTGGGCGACCACGTCCGCGTTCGCCTGGAAGTCTGTGGCAAGACCGACTTCTTCGTGAAACAACCGATCGCCGAGCTGGATCCGGCTCTGGCGGTTGGTGATGTGGTACCGCTTGGCTGGCAGGTCGAACACGTTCGCGCGCTCGACCCACTTCTAGAGGCGAACTGATCGCCCCCTTGCTTCACCAACACAAACCCTGCACGTGGAGAGAACAATAAATGTTGAGATCCCTGAAATTCACCGCCCTGGCTTTGGGCATGATGGGTGCGGCACACGCAATGGCGGCCGCGGACCTGACGGTGGTGTCCTTCGGCGGGGCGAACAAGGCGGCTCAGGCCAAAGCCTTCTACGCACCTTGGGAAGCCGCGGGCCACGGCAAAATCGTCGCCGGCGAATACAACGGTGAAATGGCCAAGGTCAAAGCCATGGTCGACACCAAGAGCGTGTCCTGGGACCTGGTGGAAGTGGAGTCGCCAGAGCTGTCCCGCGGCTGTGACGAAGACATGTTCGAGCAGCTCGATCCAGCCCTGTTCGGCAAATCCGAAGACTATGTCAAAGGTGCTATTCAGCCTTGCGGCGTTGGCTTCTTCGTCTGGTCGACCGTGCTCGCCTACAACGCCGACAAGCTGAAAAGCGCACCGACCAGTTGGGCGGATTTCTGGGACACCAAGAAATTCCCGGGCAAGCGTGGCCTGCGTAAAGGCGCCAAGTACACCCTGGAGTTCGCTTTGATGGCCGACGGCGTCGCGCCCAAAGATGTCTACAAAGTGCTGGCCGGCAAAGATGGTCAGGACCGTGCCTTCAAGAAGCTCGATGAGCTCAAGCCAAGCATTCAGTGGTGGGAAGCGGGCGCTCAGCCGCCGCAATATCTGGCCTCTGGTGACGTCGTGATGAGCTCGGCCTACAACGGCCGGATCGCTGCCGTGCAGAAAGAAAGCAACCTGAAAGTCGTATGGAACGGCGGTATCTACGACTTCGACGCCTGGGCGATCCCAAAAGGTCTGGATAAAGCCCGTGCCGAAGCTGCGAAGAAATTCATCGCGTTCTCGGTCATGCCGCAGCAGCAGAAGACTTATTCAGAAAACATTGCCTACGGCCCGGCTAATACCCAAGCCGTACCGCTGTTGGCCAAAGATGTTCTGAAAGACATGCCGACCACTCCGGAAAACATCGCCAACCAGGTGCAGATCGACGTCAGCTTCTGGGCTGATAACGGTGAGCAACTGGAGCAGCGCTTCAACTCGTGGGCTGCGAAGTAATCACGCTCCTGTGGGAGCCGGGCTTGCCCGCGATGAGGTACACGCGGTTTTGCTGAAAGACCGCATCATCTCGATCGCGAGTTAGCCTTGCTCCTGCAACAGTTGTGTATTTTCAGATGAGCAGGGGGGCATTCCGAAACGGGATGCCGCCCTCTGAAACGTTTAAAGATTTCCGGAGTTTGCTATGGCCATCACCGTTCCCCTGAACGAGGTCACCAGCCCCACCTTGAAGCAGCGTCTGGCACATGCCGAGCGGGTCAACCGCTGGAAGGCCCAGGCTTTGATCGCGCCCTTGGTGCTGTTTCTGTTGCTGGTGTTCCTGGTGCCGATTGTGGCGCTGCTCTACAAGAGCGTCGGTAACCCGGAAGTGGTCGGTGGTATGCCGCGCACTGTGGCGGCGGTAACTGCCTGGGATGGTCGAGGTTTGCCGGCTGAGCCAGTTTACAAGGCCGTCAGCGAAGACCTGGCCGAAGCCCGCAAGAATCAAACCTTGGGCGATCTGTCCAAGCGACTGAACATGGAGTTGGCCGGCTATCGCAGCCTGCTGACCAAAACCGCGCGAGCGCTGCCGTTCAAGACTGAACCGGCCTCTTATAAAGACGCGATGGAAAGTCTCGACGAGCGTTGGGGCGATCCGGCGTACTGGCAGGCGATCCGCCGCAACACCAGCAGCATTACACCCTATTACCTGCTGGCGGCTGTCGATCACCGCATCGACGACCTGGGCGAAGTGGCCCCGGCCACACCAGACCAGGCTATTTACCTCGATATCTTCGCCCGCACCTTCTGGATGGGCCTGATCATTACCGCTATCTGCCTGGTGCTGGCTTATCCGCTGGCTTATCTGTTGGCCAATCTGCCGTCCCGGCAAAGCAACCTGTTGATGATTCTGGTGCTGTTGCCGTTCTGGACCTCGATTCTGGTGCGAGTCGCGGCGTGGATTGTCTTGCTGCAGTCGGGTGGCCTGATCAACAGCGCGCTGATGGCGATGGGTGTGATTGATAAACCGCTGGCGCTAGTGTTCAACCGTACCGGGGTTTACATCTCCATGGTGCACATCCTGCTGCCGTTCATGATTCTGCCGATCTACAGCGTGATGAAAGGCATCTCGCCAACCTATATGCGGGCGGCGATTTCCCTCGGTTGCCATCCGTTTGCCAGCTTCTGGCGGGTGTACTTCCCGCAGACCTATGCCGGTGTCGGCGCCGGTTGCCTGTTGGTGTTCATCCTGGCAATTGGTTACTACATCACCCCGGCGCTGCTCGGCAGCCCGAACGATCAGATGGTCAGTTACTTCGTCGCCTTCTACACCAACACCAGTATCAACTGGGGGATGGCGACTGCGCTCGGTGGCTTGCTGCTATTGGCGACCATCGTGCTCTACCTGATTTACAGCTGGCTGGTGGGCGCCAGTCGCCTGCGCCTGAGCTAAGGAGAGAATCGAAATGTTGAGCCCTTACAAGTCGCCCGTTGAGCGGGTCTGGTTCTACAGCTTGCGCATTCTCTGCGGGCTGGTTCTGTTGTTCCTGATCTTGCCGGTATTGGTGATCATTCCGCTGTCGTTCAACTCGGGCAGCTTCCTGGTTTACCCGCTGCAAGGTTTCTCGCTGCATTGGTACCAGGATTTCTTCGCCTCGGCGGAGTGGATGCGCTCCCTGAAGAACAGCATCATCGTCGCCCCGGCAGCAACTGTATTGGCGATGGTTTTCGGCACGCTGGCAGCCATCGGCCTGACGCGCGGCGACTTCCCCGGCAAACCGTTGGTGATGGCGTTGGTGATTTCGCCGATGGTGGTGCCGGTGGTGATCATTGGTGTTGCCAGCTATCTGTGCTTCGCCCCGCTGGGATTTGGCAACAGCTATACCTCGCTGATCGTCGTGCATTCGGTGTTGGGTGTGCCGTTCGTGATCATTACCGTGTCGGCTACGTTGCAAGGTTTCAATCAAAACCTGGTGCGTGCTGCCGCCAGTCTGGGCGCATCACCGCTGACGGCTTTCCGTCGGGTGACGTTGCCGTTGATCGCGCCTGGGGTGATCAGCGGGGCACTGTTTGCCTTCGCGACATCGTTCGATGAGGTAGTGGTAACGCTGTTCCTCGCCGGCCCGGAGCAAGCAACGTTGCCTCGGCAGATGTTCAGCGGCATCCGCGAAAACCTTAGCCCGACCATCGCCGCCGCCGCGACGCTGCTGATTGCTTTTTCGGTGATCCTGCTGCTGACCCTGGAATGGTTGCGTGGGCGCAGCGAGAAGCTGCGTACGGCGCCAGTCTGAAGGTAGAAGTTTTTCAAGCGGGCTTGCTCGCGACAGCGGTCTGTCAGTCGGCATAAATGTCGAATGTTTCGCCGTCATAGCGAGCAAGTCCCCGCATTGGATCTTTGTTACATTCACCGGATCAATAGCAGACAAACCCCAATCCCCAGCTACTCTTGTGCCCAGCCCCCAAAACTATAAGAGGCCGAGCCGATGAGTCTGTCTTCCTTCAAAATCGCCCACAAGCTAATCACCGGCGCTGGCGCCATCGAGCAATTGGCCGCCGAGCTGACCCGCCTGGACATTGACCACCCATTGATTGTCACCGATGCCGCGCTGGTGAGATCCGGCACGGTGGAGCTTGCGCTGGCGCAAATGGGTGAACGCTCTTATGAAATTTTCGACCGGGTTCTGCCTGACCCGGAAATCGCCATTGTCGAAGACTGCATGCGCGTTTACCGCGAAGGCGGGCACGACGGTCTGATCGGCCTGGGCGGCGGCAGTGCCATCGATATTGCCAAAAGTGTCGCCGCGTACGCCGGCTACCACGGTGCCCTCGAGGATCTGTTCGGCATTGATCAAGTGCCGCGCAAAGGCCCGCCGCTGATCGCGATCCCGACCACCGCCGGTACGGGGTCGGAAGTCACCAATGTGGCGATTCTTTCCGACAAGGTCGCGCAATTGAAGAAAGGCATCATCAGTGATTACCTGCTGCCGGATGTGGCGCTGGTCAGCCCGCAGATGACCCTGACCTGTCCGCGCAGCGTCACCGCCGCCAGCGGTATGGATGCGCTGGTTCACGCCATTGAGTCCTACCTGTCGCTGAACGCTTCGCCGATCACCGACTCACTGGCCATCGGCGCGATAAAACTCATCACCAAAGCGCTGCCCAAGGCCTACGCCAATCCTTCCAATCTGCAGGCCCGCGAAGACATGGCCACCGCCAGCCTGATGGCCGGTATGGCGTTCGGTAATGCCGGAGTCGGCGCGGTGCATGCGTTGGCCTATCCGCTGGGCGGGCGGTTCAATATCGCCCACGGCGTCAGCAATGCCTTGTTGCTTGCGCATGTCATGACCTGGAACAAGATGGCCTGCGTCGAGCGCATGCAGGATATTGCCCAGGCCATGGGCGTGAAAACCGCCGGGCTGAGTGCCAATCAAGCGGCCGATAGGGCCGTGGAGGCGATGGCCGAGTTGTGTGCCACCGTGGAGATACCCCAAGGGTTACGTAGTTTCGGGGTGCCTGAGGAGGCGATACCGGCCATGGCTGTGGAGGCCGCGGGGATCGAGCGTTTGATGCGCAACAATCCGCGTAAACTGAGCGCTGTCGATATCGAGAAAATCTATCGCACCGCGTACTAGATCATTGAGGCCACAGTGCGCGTTGGAAAGCATGAGGTATACAATGCGCGCCATCGTGATTCTGCTCAGAAAAGGTGCGTCATGCAGCCCTTCGCTATTGCTCCGTCGATTCTCTCCGCCGATTTCGCCCGTCTGGGTGAGGAAGTGGATAACGTTCTCGCCTCTGGCGCCGACATCGTCCACTTTGATGTCATGGACAACCACTACGTGCCGAACCTGACCATCGGCCCGATGGTCTGTTCCGCGCTGCGCAAATACGGCATCACCGCGCCAATCGACGCGCATCTGATGGTCAACCCGGTGGATCGCATTATCGGCGACTTCATCGAAGCCGGTGCGACCTACATCACCTTCCACCCGGAAGCCACACTGCATGTCGACCGTTCCTTGCAAATGATCCGCGAAGGCGGTTGCAAGGCGGGTCTGGTGTTCAACCCGGCGACCCCGCTGGACGTACTCAAGTACGTGATGGACAAGGTCGACATGATCCTGCTGATGAGCGTCAACCCGGGCTTTGGCGGGCAGAAGTTCATTCCCGCCACCCTCGACAAACTGCGTGAAGTGCGGGCGCTGATCGATGCGTCCGGGCGTGACATTCGTCTGGAAATCGACGGTGGGGTGAACGTCAACAACATCCGCGAAATCGCCGAGGCGGGTGCTGACACCTTCGTCGCTGGCTCGGCGATCTTCAATGCTCCGAATTACCAGGAGGTAATTGAAAAGATGCGTTCCGAACTGGCACTGGCTCGCCCATGAATGGCTTTGAGCAGCTGTTTCCCGGGCGTTTGCCACGGCTGGTGATGTTCGATCTGGATGGCACGTTGATCGATTCGGTCCCTGACCTCGCGGTGGCTGTGGATAACATGCTGCTCAAACTGGGACGCTCGCCCGTCGGTATTGAGCCTGTGCGTGAGTGGGTCGGTAACGGCGTGCAAGTGCTGGTTCGTCGCGCGCTTGCCGAAAGCATTGATCATGCTGACGTCGACGATGCCGAAGCCGAACAGGCTTTGGAGATTTTCATGGAGGCCTATGCGGACGGTCATGAACTGACCGTGGTCTACCCCGGCGCGCGCGAAACCTTGAAATGGCTGCACAAACAGGGCGTGGAAATGGCCCTGATCACCAACAAGCCTGAGCGTTTTGTCGCGCCGCTGCTGGATCAGATGAAGATCGGCCGGTATTTCCGCTGGATCATCGGCGGCGACACCTTGGCGCAGAAGAAACCCGATCCTGCGGCGCTGTTTTTCGTGATGAAAATGGCCAACGTGCCAGCCTCCCAATCGCTGTTCATCGGTGATTCGCGCAGCGATGTACTGGCGGCGAAAGCGGCAGGTGTGAAGTGTGTCGCGCTTAGCTATGGCTACAATCACGGTCGACCGATTGCCGAAGAGTCGCCGGCGCTGGTGATCGATGATCTGCGCTTTTTAATTCCCGGTTGCCTGGATCCTGCCGCTGAGATAACGTTGCCCGACGTTGCTCAACCCCCTCCAAGAGATTCCATCGTGGTGGTCACTCGCAAGCTCTGGATGAAAGTCATCAAGGCCCTGGCCCGCTGGCGTTGGCGCGCCTGACTTGATTCTGGCCGGCTATCCGGCGTGTTTGCATTACTGACCGTTAGACCCTCAAGCCACGAGGCTACTCATGATCCGCGAAGAATTCCTGCGTTTGGCCGCTGCCGGCTACAACCGCATCCCGCTTGCCTGTGAAACCCTTGCCGACTTCGACACACCGCTGTCGATCTACCTGAAACTGGCCGATCAGCCGAACTCCTATCTATTGGAGTCCGTGCAGGGCGGTGAGAAGTGGGGGCGTTATTCGATCATCGGCCTGCCATGCCGCACCGTGTTGCGTGTCCATGATCATCACATCAGTGTCACCCACGATGGTGTGGAGATCGAAAGCCATGAATCCGAAGATCCGCTGACATTCGTTGAAGCGTTCAAGGCACGCTACAACGTGCCGAGCATCGCCGGATTGCCGCGTTTCAACGGCGGGCTGGTGGGGTACTTCGGCTATGACTGCGTGCGTTATGTGGAGAAGCGTTTGGGTAAATGCCCGAACCCGGATCCACTGGGCGTACCGGACATTCTGCTGATGGTTTCCGATGCCGTGGTGGTGTTCGACAACCTCGCTGGCAAGATGCATGCGATTGTCCTGGCTGATCCTTCCCAGGAAAACGCTTACGAGAATGGGCAGGCGCGCCTGCAAGAGCTGCTGGAAAAACTCCGCCAGCCGATCACCCCGCGTCGCGGTCTGGACTTCAGCAAGCAACAGGCCGCAGATCCCGTATTCCGTTCCAGCTTCACCCAGGACGATTACGAGCGGGCGGTGGACACCATCAAGGAATACATCCTCGCCGGTGACTGCATGCAGGTCGTGCCGTCGCAACGCATGTCCATCGACTTCAAGGCGGCGCCGATTGATCTGTATCGGGCGCTGCGTTGCTTCAACCCGACGCCTTATATGTACTTCTTCAACTTCGGCGACTTCCATGTCGTCGGTAGCTCGCCGGAAGTGTTGGTACGGGTCGAAGACAATCTGATCACCGTCCGGCCAATCGCTGGCACCCGCCCACGCGGGGCCAATGAAGAGGCCGACCTGGCGCTGGAAGAAGACTTGCTGTCCGATGACAAGGAAATCGCCGAGCACCTGATGCTGATCGACCTGGGTCGCAACGACACTGGCCGGGTCTCGGAAATCGGATCAGTGAAGCTCACCGAGAAGATGGTCATCGAGCGTTATTCCAACGTGATGCACATCGTCTCCAATGTCACTGGCCAACTGAAAGCCGGCCTGACGGCAATGGACGCGCTGCGGGCGATTCTGCCGGCGGGCACCTTGTCCGGCGCGCCGAAGATCCGTGCGATGGAAATCATCGATGAACTGGAACCGGTCAAGCGCGGCGTTTACGGCGGCGCGGTGGGTTATTTCGCCTGGAACGGCAACATGGACACCGCGATTGCGATTCGCACGGCGGTGATCAAAAACGGCGAACTGCATGTGCAGGCCGGTGGCGGTATCGTCGCTGACTCAGTGCCTGCGCTGGAGTGGGAAGAGACGCTGAACAAGCGCCGCGCAATGTTCCGCGCTGTTGCCCTCGCCGAACAGACGCCTTAACGCTGATCCATAAAAAACGCGGTGCCTGCGAGGGCGCCGCGTTTTTTATTGCCTTCAATTCCCCATGTAGGAGCTGCCGGAGGTTTGGGCCGCGTTCGGACGATCTTTTGATCTTGTCGACCGTCCAGGCAACAACCTTCGTTTGCCCTTTAGAAGTCCAGGCTGACACCCACGTTGATGCCTTGTTGGGTGAAGTCGTCATCCTTGCGGATGTTGTAGCTGGCCCGCAGTGCCAGGTCCTGAGTGAGTTTGTGACTCACGCCCAGGTTGAGGCGGTTCAGGTTGGTCTGCGGGGTGTAACCGGCCAGGGTGAACCGGTTGTTCGGCAGGCTGTTAAGGTTGATGGTCAGGTGCTGGGTGTCGTCGTTGTACTCGCGTTCGTGGGCAAACTCGCCAAACACTTGCGTCTGCGGGGTAACCTGATACTTGCCCTGGATACCGACGCCAAGGCGCCTGGAGTTGCGGGACTGGTCATCGAACGTCAGCGCAGTAGCGTCGGTGCCATTTTCCGAGTAACCATCGACTTTTACCTTGGCGAAATCGGCGCTCACGAACGGCGAAAGGTGCCATGGGCTGCTTGCCTGTTGCGCGATGTCGTAACCCAGGCGACCGCTGATGCCCAGCACATAGCCGCTGGTATCGCCTTTTTCCCCGCGTTCGTTAACGCCAAGGTCGAACTTGCGCTTGAGGCTGTCGTAGTCCAGATGCCCGGCGGTCATTGCGGCGTCAGCCCACCAGCGGTTCTGCTGGTACTGGGCGAACGCTGTGCCCATGTACGTGTTGAGTTTGTATTCCGAGTCGTCCTGACCTGCATCAAGCTTCTGATGGTAGAAACCGGCAGCCACACCGACGCGCCAGGCTTCATCGAGACGGTAGCTGCCGCCGATGTTCAGGTTGTAGCCGTTGCCGTCGGCGCTTGCGCCGCTGCTTTGGGTGTCGAAGTCCTGGTGTTGGCCGCCACCAGCGACAATTGCTCGCCATTGGCCAACGCCTTGCCAGTTTTCCCAGTCAGCCAGCCACTGGTTGCGCAATTCATCCTGATGCGCGCGTAGGGTGCCCTGGGCCATTTCCGGCAGCAACGTCAGCTCCCATGGCGCGGCCAGCAGGGAGTAGGCGTAATCGGCAATCAGGCGTTGCCCCGTTTCGGTCGGGTGGACCGAGTCGTTGTAGATCAGCTTGGTCGGGTCAGGGGTGGCACTGTTGATGCCGTACCGGGCGTTCTCGGTGCAGCTGTCGCCGCTGAAGCAGGTGGCGGTCAGGTTCTGGTCGGTGGCCAAGCCGAACTGTGCCGGGTTGGCGAACGTCTCTTTAAGCAGCAGCGGAATGTTGAGCGGGATGATCTCGGCGTTGACGCTCTGCAGTCGGCTCACCAGTTCGGTGTTGAACTGGGCGCTGAGCTGGGAGGTGAACGCTTGCAGCGGTGTGCCGTTGATAGCCGGGGTCAGTCCGATGTCTGGCAGCAGCCAGACCATGATGTAGCGGGCACCGGCCTGTTGCAGGGTTTGCACGCTGCTGACCAGGCGATCGGCGGCGGCGTTAGCCCCGTCAAGGCTGGTCACTCGACCCTGGAGAAAGTCGTTGCCACCGCCCGAGAGGTAATACAGTGCATTCGGGTCGGCGCGGAAGTTATTCGTCGGCAGGTAACCCGCTCGGCTGCGTTCGCCTGTGTCTGATGTGGTGGTGATCGAGTCGAGGATCTGGTCGGTGCGGTAGCCGCCGACAGCCCAGTTGTTGCCGTCAGGCAGGCCCTGGTTGGCGCGTACTGCCGAGGTCGAGGCAGCCGTCTGGTCAGGCGAAAACCCCAGTTTTCCCCCCAGCAGCTGCGTCGAATTGGCGGCGCGAATTTCACCGCTGCCATCCAGGTAGATCGGGCCGGTGCGGTTGGTGAAGCGCAACGTCGCACCGGCCGGGCCACCCGGATCGGTGAACTGCCCGGCATCGTTCAGGCTGTCGCCGAACACGATGAATTTGGAATAGGGGGAGGGAGCCGCTATCGCTTGAGCGCAAGCCAGCGCGAGAAGACAGCCGGCGAGCGGTACGAACAACGTCTGTTTGATCATGAGCAAGTCCATTTATTTATTGTTGTAGAGAACGAAACGACAGTACCAAAAACTTTTGCGCTTAAGCTATGGCCAAAGGCCGCATCGATTGTTTGTTCAGGCTTGGGCTGCGCCATATTGCACCCTCTGCTCAGCTAAGTTACTGTGCCGGGACGTATGAATGAGACCTTCCCTGTGTTGATCGTCAGCAAACTCTTGATGCGAGTTGTTAAGGCCCACGCCCGTTGGCGTTGGCGCGCCTAACTTTTCTCTGCCGGCCCGGCCGGACCTGTACCGATTTGCCTTCTTTGCCCGTGTAAAACACCGCTTGTGCTGGTTGAAGTCCAGCGACTGACAGAGCGGGAGACGCTGCGGGTAAATCATACGAAGGCCGTATTAAAAGTCAGTGAATTCAAGAGGTTGTAACCCACATGTTGCTGATGATCGATAACTACGACTCTTTTACCTACAACGTTGTGCAGTACCTCGGCGAGCTGGGTTCAGACGTCAAAGTGGTGCGTAACGATGAACTCACCATTGCCGAAATCGAAGCCCTCAAACCCGAGCGCATCGTTGTCTCCCCAGGCCCGTGCACTCCAACTGAAGCCGGCATTTCCCTGGAAGTCATCAAGCACTTCGCCGGCAAGTTGCCCATTCTGGGTGTGTGCCTTGGACATCAGTCCATCGGCCAGGCCTTTGGCGGCGATGTGGTGCGCGCCCGTCAAGTCATGCATGGTAAGACTAGCCCGGTATTCCACGAGGACAAGGGTGTGTTCGAAGGCTTGAATCATCCGCTGACGGTTACGCGTTATCACTCGCTGATCGTCAAGCGCGAAACCCTGCCCGATTGCCTGGAACTGACTGCCTGGACTCAATGTGAAGACGGCTCCATCGACGAGATCATGGGCCTTCGCCACAAAACGCTGAACATTGAGGGTGTGCAATTTCACCCAGAGTCGATCCTCACCGAGCAGGGCCACGAGCTGTTCGCCAATTTCCTCAAACAGAGCGGCGGCACGCGCTAAGGACTTTCCATGGATATCAAGACTGCCCTGAGCCGTATCGTCGGCCACCTGGACCTGAGTACTGATGAGATGCGCGATGTCATGCGCGAGATCATGACCGGGCAATGCACTGACGCGCAGATCGGCGCCTTTATGATGGCCATGCGCATGAAAAGCGAGAGCATCGACGAAATCGTCGGGGCGGTGTCGGTCATGCGTGAGCTGGCGGACAAGGTCGAACTGAAAACCCTCGATGGCGTGGTCGATGTGGTCGGCACCGGCGGTGACGGCGCGAACATTTTCAACGTGTCGACAGCGGCCTCGTTCGTGGTCGCCGCGGCCGGTTGTACTGTGGCCAAGCACGGTAACCGTGCGGTTTCCGGAAAAAGCGGCAGTGCCGATTTGCTGGAGGCAGCCGGCATCTACCTGAACCTGACACCCGTTCAAGTAGCCCGTTGCATCGATAATGTCGGCATCGGCTTCATGTTCGCTCAGTCCCATCACGGCGCAATGAAGTACGCCGCCGGGCCGCGCCGCGATTTGGGCCTGCGTACGCTGTTCAACATGCTTGGCCCGCTTACGAATCCGGCCGGCGTGAAGCATCAGGTGGTTGGCGTGTTTACTCAGGCGTTGTGCCGTCCATTGGCCGAAGTGTTGCAGCGTATGGGCAGCAAGCATGTGCTGGTGGTGCATTCCCAGGATGGTCTGGACGAATTCAGCCTCGCGGCACCGACCTTTGTTGCTGAACTGAAAGATGGCGAAATAACCGAGTACTGGGTCCAGCCGGAAGACCTTGGTATAAAAAGTCAGAGTCTGTTCGGCCTGGTGGTCGAAAGCCCGGCGGCGTCGCTTGAATTGATTCGCGATGCCCTTGGGCGTCGTAAAACCGAGAACGGCCACAAAGCTGCGGAAATGATCGTGCTCAATGCCGGCGCCGCGCTGTATGCCGCCGATCATGCGAGTAGCCTCAAAGAGGGTGTTGCCCTGGCTCACGATGCACTGCACACCGGGCTGGCTCGGGAGAAGCTCGAAGAGTTGGGCGCGTTCACCGCGGTATTCAAGATGGAGAATGAAGGATGAGTGTGCCGACGGTTCTGGAAAAGATTCTCGCGCGCAAGGTTGAAGAAGTCGCTGAGCGCAGCGCTCGCGTGACGCTTGCCGAGCTGGAAGCACTGGCCAAGGTAGCTGATGCGCCTCGCGGTTTTGCCAAGGCGCTGATCGCCCAGGCCAAGCTCAAACACCCGGCAGTGATTGCCGAGATCAAAAAGGCCTCGCCAAGCAAAGGCGTGATCCGCGAGAACTTCGTGCCGGCAGATATCGCCAGGAGCTACGAGAAAGGCGGCGCGACTTGCCTGTCAGTGCTCACTGATATCGATTTCTTCCAGGGTGCCGACGCTTATCTGCAACAGGCGCGGGCAGCGTGCAAGTTGCCGGTTATCCGCAAGGATTTCATGGTCGATCCGTATCAGATCGTTGAGGCCCGGGCGCTGGGCGCTGATTGCGTGTTGTTGATCGTTTCCGCTCTGGATGACGTGAAAATGGCCGAGCTGGCCTCCGTGGCGAAAAGCGTTGGCCTCGATGTGCTGGTTGAAGTGCACGACGGTGACGAACTGGAGCGGGCCTTGAAAACCCTCGACACACCGCTGGTGGGCGTTAACAACCGCAATCTGCATACTTTCGACGTCAACCTGGAAACCACCCTGGATCTACTGCCGCGTATCCCGCGTGATCGCCTGGTGATTACCGAGAGTGGCATCTTCAATCGTGCCGATGTCGAGCTGATGGAGATCAGCGAAGTGTATTCGTTCCTGGTTGGCGAGGCGTTCATGCGCGCGGAGAATCCAGGGACTGAGCTGCAACGGTTGTTTTTCCCTGAGCGTGGTGTGCCGGTGAGCGGCTCCACTCTCGACTGAACCTGATTGAGTGAATAAGCCGGCGATGCCGGCTTTTTTTATACATACGTGCGCCATTGCAAAGGATTCGTACTGCCATGACTCAGCCCATTGCCTTGACCGTTGAAGCCGGTTTGCGCGCCGAGCAGGATTTGCTGGCCTCTGTTTGCGCTGGCGAACTCGAGTTTGGCCTGTTGTTCTGGCAGCCGAGTGATCGAGCGCTGGTTATGCCCAGACGTTTGAGCCGCCTGCCAGGCTTTGAGGCGGCAAGTATTGAGCTGGCCGCCAGCGGCTGGCCGGTGTTGTTGCGCGAGACCGGTGGTGAGCCGGTGCCGCAATCTTCGGCAACCATCAATATTGCACTGGTCTACGCGCCGCCACGCAGTGAAGGTGATCAGGGCCGGATCGAAATCGCCTATCGCCGGTTGTGCGATCCGATCTGTGAGCTGCTCGCTGAACTCGGCGGCACACCTTCTCTGGGAGAAGTCGACGGCGCATTCTGCGACGGGCGTTTTAACGTCAATCTCGATGGTCGCAAGATGGTGGGCACCGCTCAGCGTTGGCGTCAGAGCAAGGGCGGCCAGCGTCCGGTGGGGTTGGTGCACGGTGCGCTGTTACTGGACAACGAGCGCGAGTCGATGGTCGCGGCGGTCAACCGTTTCAATGAAGCCTGTGGTCTTGAACAGCGTGTTCGTGCTCAGAGCCACATCGCCTTACATGAGCAATTCGCCGCCCCGGATGCAATCAAGCGGCTGGATACCCTGTATCGACAGCTACTGGCGAAGTTGCTGCCGGCTTAACGAGTGCCGAATACCACCATGGTCTTGCCTTTGACATTTACCAGGTTGCTCTCTTCCAGGTCCTTGAGTACGCGCCCGACCATTTCTCGTGAACAGCCGACGATCCGACCGATTTCCTGACGGGTCACTTTGATCTGCATACCGTCTGGATGGGTCATGGCATCCGGTTGCTTGCACAACTCCAGCAGGCAACGGGCTACCCGGCCGGTGACGTCGAAGAACGCCAGGTCGCCGACCTTGCGCGTGGTATCGCGCAGGCGCTGGGCAATCTGGCCGCTGACGACGTTGAGAATATCCGGGTCCTGCCGGGACAGTTCGCGGAACTTGCTGTAGCTGATCTCCGCCACGTCACATTCGATCTTGGCCCGTACCCAGGCGCTGCGTTGCTGTTCATGACCGGCTTGTTCAAATAAGCCCAGCTCACCGAAGAAGTCACCTGAGTTGAGGTAGGCGATGATCATTTCCCGGCCATCGTCGTCCTCGATCAGGATGGTGACTGAACCTTTGATGATGAAAAACAGCGTGTCCGAACGATCGCCAGCACAGATGATGTTGCTTTTGGCCTGATAGCGTCGGCGCTGGCAGTGCATCAACAATTTGTCGAGGTTCTTGATCTTGGGTGTGGGGGTAATAGCAACCATGGTTGAATCCCGAAAAGACTGCACGGTGTGGTTTCGTTTTAGCTTTTTTATCGAGCGCAAGATGCTGCAAATAGCTGGCCAAACGCCATTGATTTGGCGCCAGCTTAACAGACGCATTCTGTAGAGATTCGGGAATTTACCTATCGGAAGCGGCAGTCTCTGAGCTGGATGCAAAACGCTGTCCTTTCTGAGCCCTGTGCTAAGCTGGCGACCCTTTTTTAGCAGTGGAGTCTTGGCGATGAAGGCACGCATCCAATGGGCTGGCGAAGCCATGTTCCTCGGTGAATCGGGCAGCGGTCATGTGGTCGTAATGGATGGTCCGCCAGAAAGCGGCGGTCGCAACCTGGGTGTGCGGCCCATGGAAATGCTCCTGCTGGGCCTTGGCGGTTGCAGCAATTTCGATGTGGTCAGCATCTTGAAGAAGTCTCGCCAGGCAGTGGAAAGCTGCGAAGCCTTCCTTGAGGCTGAGCGCGCCACTGAAGACCCTAAAGTCTTCACCAAAATTCACCTGCATTTCGTGGTCAAGGGGCGGGCCCTCAAAGAAGCTCAGGTCAAACGCGCGATCGAGCTGTCGGCCGAGAAGTATTGCTCGGCGTCGATCATGCTCGGTGCCGCCGGCGTCGCCATTACTCACGACTATGAGATTGTCGAACTCGGTTGAATCGACATTCAAGTATCATAAAAGCAGTGCAGACTCTGGCGATCATTGGCCGAGGTCTGCATAATGCGCCACTTTTTTCAGGGCAGTGATCGCTTTCAAGGCAGGTCACTTGCCCGAGCAGACAACCAAAATCGCCATCGCGAAGAGGTGTTAACCGTCCTACGCAGGTGCGTCGTTCGCATCTGACGGGCATGCTTGATCACGCGGCCGGGCCGCATACAAAGAGAGTTTTTAACGGTGAAAAGCAAACTCAAGCTCCACGGGTTCAATAACCTGACAAAGACCTTGAGCTTCAACATCTATGACATCTGCTACGCGGAAACCCCGCAGGACCAACAGGCTTACGTCGAGTACATCAACCAAGAGTACGACGCCGAACGCCTGACGCAGATTCTTACCGATGTTGTCGATATCATTGGTGCCAACATCCTGAACATCGCCCGTCAGGATTACGATCCGCAAGGCGCCAGCGTGACCATTCTGATTTCCGAGCAGCCGGTGACACCTACCGACAGCCAGATCGAAGAATCCCCGGGGCCACTGCCCGAGACCATCCTGGCTCACCTCGACAAAAGCCACATCACCGTACATACCTATCCGGAGATTCATCCGGTGGACGGTATCGCGACTTTCCGTGTGGATATCGATGTGTCGACGTGCGGGGTTATTTCACCGCTTAAAGCGCTCAACTATCTGATTCACCAGTTCGACTCGGATATCGTTACCGTGGATTACCGCGTGCGCGGTTTCACCCGTGATGTTGAAGGCAAGAAGCACTTCATCGATCACGAGATCAACTCGATTCAGAATTACCTCTCCGAGGACACCCGCGACGGTTACCAGATGACCGACGTGAATGTGTACCAAGAGAACCTGTTCCACACCAAGATGCTGCTCAAGAACTTCGAACTGGATAACTACCTGTTCGGCGACGCCACCAGCAACTTGTCGGTCGAACAGCGCGCTCAGGTTACTGAGCGGGTGAAGCACGAAATGCTGGAGATCTTCTACGCTCGCAACATGTCGAGCTGATCTGCCAAGCAAAAAAAGGGCGCTTATTCAGCGCCCTTTTTTGTGCCCGCAGTTTTGGTTACAGACTAGATCCGATAGGTGCTCTTGGTCATGACCTTGGCCATCAGACTCATGCCGAACTTGACTGGCGCCGGGAAGCGGAAACCACCGGCATCCAGGGCGCTTTCGGCGTGCAGCTCTTCATCGATGCGCATCTGCTCGAGAATTGCCCGGGACTTCTCGTCTTCGGCAGGCAGTTGCTCCAGGTGTTCATTCAAATGTTTGCATACCTGATCTTCAGTCGCGGCCACGAAGCCGAGGCTGACTTTGTCGCTGATCAGCCCGGCAACCGCGCCAATGCCGAACGACATGCCGTAGAACAACGGGTTCAATAGGCTGGTATGGCTTCCCAATTGGCGGATGCGTTGTTCGCACCAGACCAGGTGGTCGATCTCTTCTTCGGCGGCATGCTCCATCGCGGCCCGCACCTGCGGCAGCTTGGCGGTCAGGGCCTGGCCCTGATACAGCGCCTGGGCACAGACTTCGCCGGTATGGTTGATGCGCATCAGGCCGGCAACGTGCCGGGCGTCCGCATCGCTCAACTGCGCGTCAGGCTGCACGATGGCCGGTGAAGGGCGATAGGGCTGGCCGCTGAAAGGCAGCAGGGTGCGCATGGCCGCGTCGGCTTGCAGCAAAAGACGGTCAATCGGCGAGTAGTGACGTTGGGTAGTCATGCTTACCTCCGGGAAGAATCACGGTGGCCAGTTTACCCCAATCGATGAGGCGAAGCCTGCGCTGGATCAGCACACCCTTGGCTGCAATGGTGCGAAGGGTGTGCCGCAAAGGTGGGTTCTAGAGCAATCAGCCCGGAGGCCAGTGCATCTGACGCTGGCCGAGCACGTGCATATGAATGTGATAGACGGTCTGCCCGCCCAGCTCATTGCAGTTCATGACCACACGAAAGCCTGCTTCGCAGCCAAGTTCTTTGGCCAGACGTTGGGCGGTGAACAGCATATGTCCAGCCAGCGCCTTGTCATCCTCTGTGAGGTCGTTAAGCGTGCGGACCGGTTTCTTCGGAATGACCAGAAAGTGTACCGGTGCCTGTGGGGCAATATCGTGGAAGGCCAGTACCTGGTCATCCTCGTAGATGATCTTCGCGGGTATTTCTCTGTTGATGATCTTGGTGAACAGAGTATCCACAGCTGTTGCTCCGTTGTGTTGGTCCGGGCTGAGTGTACTCAGGTGACCTGCCTGCGCCCAGCCCTTTACATGGTTGTGAGTTAACGCGGGCAGTAAGTCTTGTTGATGACACCGGCAATTTTTCGTATGAGCCAGCGTGAGCCAAGGCGTGGAACAAAGGCGCGCCAGCGGTTGCGACGCCCGGGAATAATGATTGCGCGGTTCTTTTCCAAAGCGCGTACGGTGTAGAGCGCAACCTCCTCGGGGCTCATCAGCAGCTTGCTGCTTTCCAGCTTGCTTGCGTCGAGCTGAGCGGTGCGGAAGAAGGCAGTGCGCGTCGGCCCAGGGCAGAGCACCGATACCTTTACCGCGCATTTTTTCAGCTCTTCGCGCAGACCTTCCGAGAAATGCAGGACATATGCCTTGCTGGCGTAGTACGTACTCATCCAGGGGCCTGGGTGAAAGGCCGCGATCGATGCGACATTCAGAATCTGCCCGCCACCATAAAGAGCCATGGTGTTGCCAACGGCATGGCACAAACGGGTGAGGGCGAGAATGTTCACTTCGATCAGGTCTTGTTCCGTCATCCAGTCCTGGGCCAGAAACGGACCGCAGGTGCCGATGCCGGCGCAATTGACCAGCAAATCAATCTGACGGTCACCTTCTTCAAGCTCCAGCAAAAAGCCGGAGAGGCGCAGCGGCTCTCCGAGGTCGCAGGCACGGAACAATACTTCCACGCCAAAGCGCTGGGTCAGTTCTATCGCAATGCTTTCCAACTGATCACGTTGGCGGGCCACCAGAATCAGGCTGCGGCCACGTCTTGCCAGTGCTTCGGCCATGGCCAGGCCAATGCCGCTGGAAGCACCAGTGATCAGAGCGTAACGGGTCATGCAAATCTCCATCGCAACGGCTTCGCACCTGGGACAAAGGTGTCACAGGCGCAGAGCGCTTTTCATTCTTGCGCAGAGTCTACAGGGGGCTGAGCTGATTGGGCTGCATCTGTCGCTGGTTCGATGTTTTCGTAGCTCCTCGGCGAGCTGCTCTCGTACTCATCTTTGAGAGTGTAAGGCCGCCAGCGATTGCGTCGATGAGCACCGCGGCAAGCGAGACCAGCCAGAGTGAAGACAGCGCTTTGGCTGTTGTGCTGTCCAACGGCCTCAGCGCGGCCAGCGTTTTGGCAATCGCGTGGCAAGCTCTTGCGCGCTGCGGTATTCGGCGTCCAGGCGTGCCACCAATTGATCGACGCTGGGCAGATCATCAATTTCACCTACCCCCTGGCCAGCCGACCAAACGGTTTTCCAGGCTTTGGCTTCGTCGCTGAGGGGCTTGAGTTTCGACCCGAAGTTGACTTCACCCTTGCCCTGCAGCACCCCCAAATCGAAACCGGCATTTACCAGGCTCTGGCGCATGAAGCTTGCGGGGACGCCGGACACCGCTGGGGTGTGAATGATGTCGGCGGCCTTGGAGCTCAGTAGCATCTCTTTATAAGCTTCAGGTGCGTGGCTTTCGGTTGTGCCAATAAAGCGTGTGCCGAAATACGCCAGATCCGCACCGAGCAGTTGTGCGGCAAGAATCTCGTGGCCGTGGTTCAAGCAACCGGCCAGTAGCAGGGTCTTGTCGAAGAACTGGCGGATTTCGGCAATCAGTGAGAACGGACTCCAGGTCCCGGCATGTCCGCCAGCACCGGCGGCGACCGCAATCAATCCGTCCACGCCAGCTTCAGCGGCTTTTTCAGCGTGGCGACGAGTTGTGACATCGTGAAACACCAGCCCTCCATAACTGTGTACCGCATCGACGAGCTCTTTCACCGCGCCGAGGCTGGTGATGACAATCGGCACTTTGTGTTCGATACAGATCGCCAGATCCGCCTCAAGCCGCGGGTTGCTATGGTGAACGATCAAATTCACGGCATAGGGCGCAGGATTTTCCAGCGCCGCCAGTCCTGCTTCAATTTCCTCGAGCCAGGCTTTGAAACCGCTGCTTTCACGTTGGTTGAGAGCGGGAAAGCTCCCGACCACGCCGTTACGACAGCAAGCCAGTACCAACTGCGGGTTGGAAATCAGGAACATCGGCGCTGCCACGACAGGCAGACGCAAGCGTTCTTCTAGCAGGGCGGGCAGCGACATTGAAAGTACCCCGAATAGTTGCGACTAGTAGGATTTAGAACGGCCGCACAACGACCAGAATTACGATTGCCAGCAATATCAGAACAGGCACTTCATTGAACCAGCGATAAAAAACGTGGCTGCGGGTGTTTTCGCCGCGGGCAAAGCGTTTTACCTGTGCGCCGCACATATGATGGTAGCCAATCAGGATTACCACGAGGGTCAACTTAGCGTGCATCCAGGCGCCTTGGCCGAAGTAGGTGCTCGGGTTGAGACTGATCAGCCAGATCCCGAATGCCAGCGTGGCGATCATCGCCGGGCCCATGATCCCGCGGTATAGCTTGCGCTCCATGATGCTGAAGCGCTCTTTGCTAACGCTGTCTTCACTTTGCGCGTGGTAGACGAATAGTCGCGGCAGGTAAAACAGGCCGGCAAACCAGCAGACCAGACTGATAATGTGAAAAGCTTTGAGCCACAGATACAGCATTTTTAGTTATTCCCAGGTTCACGGTAGTCCGAATAGTAGAGGCTTGAGCCTCCGTACGTCACCTTGACGGTTGTCGCAGGCCTGCGCGGCCCCTATTATCGACGGCTTTCCAGTGGTTCGTTGAGGGCAGGTATATGGTCAAGGTCGGTATCGTCGGCGGCACGGGTTACACCGGTGTCGAACTGTTGCGTCTGTTGGCACAGCATCCGCAAGCTGAAGTGGTAGTGATCACTTCCCGATCCGAGGCGGGCCTGGCCGTTGCCGACATGTACCCGAACCTGCGAGGCCATTACGACGGCCTGGCGTTCAGCGTGCCGGACATCGAGACACTGGCTGCCTGTGATGTGGTGTTCTTCGCCACACCGCACGGTGTTGCTCATGCATTGGCGGGCGAGTTGCTGGCAGCGGGCACCAAGGTTATCGACCTGTCGGCAGACTTCCGTTTGCAGGATGCTGATGAATGGGCCAAGTGGTACGGCCAGCCTCATGGCGCGCCACAGCTGCTGGAAGAAGCCGTTTACGGTTTACCTGAAGTCAATCGCGAGCAAATCAAACAGGCGCGCCTGATTGCGGTGCCGGGTTGCTATCCAACGGCCACGCAATTGGGCTTCCTGCCATTGCTTGAGGCTGGGCTGGCAGATACCACACGCTTGATCGCTGACTGCAAGTCGGGTGTCAGCGGCGCCGGTCGCGGTGCCAGCGTTGGTTCGCTGTATTCCGAGACCTCCGAAAGCATGAAGGCCTATGCGGTCAAAGGGCATCGTCATTTGCCTGAGATTCGCCAGGGACTGCGTCGCGCAGCCGGCAAGGATGTCGGCCTGACCTTCGTCCCGCATCTGACGCCAATGATTCGTGGTATTCACTCGACGCTCTACGCGACCGTTGTGGACAGGTCGGTGGATCTGCAGGCGTTATTTGAAAAACGCTATGCCAATGAGCCATTCGTCGATGTCATGCCGGCGGGCAGTCATCCGGAAACCCGTAGCGTACGCGGCGCCAATGTCTGCCGTATCGCCGTTCATCGCCCACAAGACGGTGATCTGGTGGTCGTGTTGTCGGTGATCGATAACCTGGTCAAAGGAGCGTCGGGTCAGGCGGTACAGAACCTGAACATCCTGTTCGGTCTGGATGAGCGCTTGGGCCTGTCCCACGCCGGGATGCTGCCGTAAGGGAGTTATCTCCTGTAGGAGCGAGCTTGCTCGCGATGGATTCCAAGGCGCCACGTTTATCCAGGAAGTACGTGTCACCGTTAACGACCATCGCGAGCAAGCTCGCTCCTACTTGCTATACCATAACAATAGTTGACCGCTTTTCTAGGAGAAGCGGATAATGCGCGTCATCACGCATTATGGCGGCGTAACGCCGGGAGATAGTCAGCATGAGCGTCGAATCCTTCACCCCCACGGCTTTGCAATTTACCCACGGTGCCGCGCACAAGGTAAAGAGCCTGGTCGATGAAGAGGGTAATGATCGCTTGAAGCTGCGCGTATTCGTTACGGGCGGCGGTTGTTCTGGGTTTCAATACGGCTTCACCTTCGATGAAGAAGTGGCCGATGACGACACCATCGTTGAGCGCGAAGGCGTCAGTCTGGTAGTCGATCCGATGAGCTTCCAGTACCTGGCAGGCGCCGAGGTGGATTATCAGGAAGGTCTGGAAGGTTCTCGTTTCGTAATCAAGAACCCGAATGCCACTACGACGTGTGGTTGCGGTTCTTCGTTCTCGATCTGATCGATCAGCGCTGTACCCGTTTCACTCAACGCCGCATGGCTTCAGAGCTCTGCGGCGTTTTGCTGTCTATCGATCAAGCGGGATAGATAGCACCGAGTACACGCAAGCCTTGAGCACCGGTGACGCTGGGGCGATTGGCTGCAATGCCTTCCAGGCAGCAATGGGCCAGCCAGGCAAACGCCATGGCTTCGACCCAGTCCGGGTCTACGCCGTAAGCAGCGGTGCTGCTGACTTTGGTGTTTGGCAGCAGGGCGGCGAGGCGGCTCATCAATGCTGCGTTGTGGGCGCCACCGCCGCAGACCAGCAGCTCTTGCGTCCCGTTTTGCGCTGCTTGTAATGACTCGACGATGGTCAGTGCGGTCAATTCAAGCAGTGTCGCTTGCACGTCTTCGGCGGAAAATTCTGGCAGGCAGCGCAGATGCTGCTGGAGCCATTCAAGATTGAATACTTCACGACCGGTGCTCTTTGGGCCTTTGGCCAGGAAGAAGGGGTCGCTGAGCAAGGCTTTCAGCAGCGCGGGCCCTACCTTCCCACTGGCGGCCCATTGGCCATCGCGATCAAAGTTGTCGCCGCGCTGCGAGTGAATCCAGGCATCAAGCAAAACGTTTCCGGGGCCGCAGTCAAAGCCTGCGACGGGCTTGCCAGTCTCGATCAGGCTGAGATTGCTGAATCCGCCGACATTCAGCACTGCGCGATTGCCTGCACGCTCATCAAACAGCGCTTCGTGGAAGGCTGGAACCAGCGGAGCACCCTGCCCGCCAGCGGCAACGTCACGGCTGCGGAAGTCGCTGACGACGGTGATGCCGGTGAGCTCGGTCAGCAGGGCTGGATTGCCGATCTGGACAGTGAAGCCCCGTGCAGGCTCATGGCGAATGGTTTGCCCGTGGCTGCCAATCGCTCGAATATCTTCAGGCTTCAGTTTCTGTTGAGCGAGGAGGGTGCGGATGCCCTGAGCGGCCAGTTGCACCCAGTGCTGTTGGGCGATGGCGGAGCGGGCAATCTCGTCCGGGCCGCTGGCACACAAGCCAAGCATCTCGGCGCGCAGGGTTTCAGGCATGGGGATGTAATGCGTGGCGATCAGCTTGATCGCCGGTGCTTGCTCGATCAGCGCGATATCCAGGCCATCAAGGCTGGTCCCGGACATCACACCTATATAGAGCGCCATGACTTAGCGTTTACTCGAAGCCAGCATGGTGGCTTTCTCTTGCTCCATCCGCGCCATCAGCGGCTGACTTTGCTGCAGGAAGCGCGCACGTTCCGCTTTGGCGATCGGGTCGGCCATTGGCAGCTTCTGGCCCAGCGGGTCGACGTGTACACCGTTGACCTGGAACTCATAGTGCAAGTGTGGACCAGTGGAGAGCCCGGTGGTGCCGATATAACCGATAACCTGGCCCTGCTTGACGTTGCCGCCAGTCTGGATGCCTTTGGCGAAGCCCTGCATGTGGCCATAGAGCGTGCGATAGGTATTGCCGTGCTGGATGATCACGGTGTTGCCGTAGCCACCGCGGCGGCCGGCCAATAGAACCTTGCCATCACCGGCGGCCTTGATCGGCGTACCGCGAGGGGCTGCATAGTCGACACCTTTGTGGGCGCGGATCTTGTTCAGGATCGGGTGCTTACGCCCCATGGAGAAGCGCGAGCTGATGCGGGCGAAGTCCACGGGAGTACGGATAAAGGCTTTGCGCATGCTGTTGCCATCAGCGGTGTAGTAGCTGCTGGAGCCTTGCTTGTTGGTGTAGCGCACGGCGGTGTACGTCTTGCCGCGGTTGGTGAAGCGTGCGGAAAGGATCGGGCCGGTGCCGACGGTTTTACCGTTGATGACCTTTTGTTCGTAGATCACATCGAATTCGTCACCCTGACGAATATCCTGGGCGAAGTCGACGTCATAGCCGAACACGCTGGCCATATCCATGGTCAGACTATGAGACAGACCGGCACGTGCGGCGGATTGCGAGAGCGAGCTGTTGATCACGCCATGAACGTAGGCGGAGCGTACTGTGGGCTTGGTGGTGACACGGTTGAAAGCAAAGCCCTTGGCACCTTTGGTCAGGCTAATGCTTTCCAGGTCGCTGACCTTGCTGTGCAAGTTGTTCAACTGGCCATTGGGGCTCAATTCGAACTCGAGTTTCTGGCCGTGCTTGAGCTGAGTAAACAGTTTGGCCTGTTTGTCGCTGGCCAGGACTTCATGCACCGATGTCGTTGGCAGACCGACTTTCTCGAACAGTGTGGAGAGCGTGTCGCCTTTGGCAACAATAACTTCCCTGTGAAGAGGGGTTTTTTTCTCTTCTACAACCGCTGGAACAGGCCGTGCCTGAGCGGTTTCCTTGCTGTCTTCGGGGCTGTTTTCGATTTGTGCAAATGGGGGCGCTAGCGCTTCATTTGTGGCTTGTTCCGCATCGGAAGCGTCTTGATCTTGTGTCAGTTGCTGAACCGGGCTTTCCAGGTCAAGACTCAGAGTCGTTCTTTTGGCTTCTACATCGCTTGAAGGGAATACCAGGAGCGCCAGGCTGAGAAGAGCGGCAATACCACTTGCGGCGAGCAGGTGGGTCTTCGGATAAAGCGGCGGCGCCTTAGTCGGTTCTGTGAGCATAGGTAATTTGACTTTGATAAAGATGAATTGGAAAAGATGAATGACATGATGAAGATGAAATAACTGTATAAAATATAACCAAATCATCTGTGAAGCAAGCCCGCGGACACTCTGTTCGTGGATTGGCCTCCGTACGCCGGGCAAAACTTGTAATTAGTCCGCGATCTTGTATGGTTGGTTCCCTTTGAATCTGAGCCTTGCGGGTCTGTTATGAAGTCGGTTGAAGAACAGCTAGCGCTGATCAAACGTGGTGCGGAAGAGGTGTTGGTCGAGTCCGAGCTGGTCGAAAAGCTCAAGCGTGGTCAGCCACTACGTATTAAGGCTGGTTTCGATCCGACCGCGCCGGATTTGCACCTGGGTCATACGGTGCTTATCAATAAGCTGCGTCAGTTCCAGGACTTGGGGCATCAGGTGATTTTCCTGATAGGCGACTTCACCGGAATGATTGGTGATCCGAGCGGCAAGAGCGTAACGCGTCCTCCGTTGACTCGTGAGCAGGTCCTCGAAAATGCCGAGACTTACAAGAGTCAGGTATTCAAGATTCTTGATCCGGCCAAGACCGAGGTGGCGTTCAACTCCACCTGGATGGACAAGATGGGGCCGGCGGATTTCATTCGTCTCACCTCGCAGTACACCGTAGCGCGCATGCTTGAGCGCGACGACTTCAACAATCGTTACTCGACCAATCAGCCGATCGCGATCCATGAGTTCCTTTATCCGCTGGTTCAGGGGTATGACTCGGTGGCGCTGCGTGCCGATGTCGAGCTGGGCGGTACAGATCAGAAGTTCAATCTGCTGATGGGGCGCGAGTTACAGCGTTCTTATGGGCAGGAGGCGCAGTGCATCCTCACCATGCCTTTGCTTGAAGGCCTGGATGGCGTGAAGAAGATGTCCAAGTCTCTGGGCAACTACGTCGGGATTCAGGAAGCGCCAGGCGTGATGTATGGCAAGCTGGTGTCTATTCCGGATGCGCTGATGTGGCGCTACTTCGAGTTGCTGAGCTTCCGCTCGATGGATGAGATTGCCGTATTTAAGGCTGATGTAGAGGCTGGCGCCAATCCTCGTGACATAAAGATCAAGCTGGCTGAAGAAATCGTAGCGCGCTTCCATGGTGAAGAGGCTGCGGCGAATGCTCATCGCGCGGCTGGCAATCGCATGAAGGATGGTGAGTTGCCGGATGATCTGCCTGAGATCGAATTGACTGCTACCGAAGATATGCCGATTGCCGCCGTCCTTAATAAGGCGGGCCTGGTGAAGAATTCGGCAGTGGCGCGCGACCTTCTTGGTTCTGGTGGTGTGCGTATAGATGGTGAGGTGGTTGATCGTACCTATATATATGCATTGGGTGCGACCCATGTTTGTCAGGCTGGTAAGAAGGCTTTTGCGCGTATTACGCTAAAGCCTGAATAAAGCGTCAATTAACCCTTGACGGCAGAATCTGGAAGCCTATAATTCGCCCCACTTCCGGCGCAGTCGAAACGGAAAACTCCTTGGTAAACAAAGAGTTGCGCAGTTTTCGACAGCGCTTGAGCTTCAGTTTAGCGAAGCCGGAAGGAGTTACTGGGGCAGTGGTGTTTGGCTCTATTAACGGTTCGATCCACTCGGTCGAAAGCGGTGTAAAAGAGGTGTTG